>NZ_OZ239769.1:900000-1158289 GCF_965196625.1 Cardinium endosymbiont of Nabis limbatus
TACTATTTAGCTGATTGTCATTTACTTTATTACTATCTTCCGTAGTCGATGAAGATGAAGAGCTAGAATTATTTCCTGGGCACCCCGCTAATAACAAACAAGTAAATGGCAAAAGAGGCAAGCTTATTTTCTTATACAACATGGCAAAAAATGAGTTAAATGATTAGTACTATAAGTAAGTTAATTTTTGCATAAAAATTAAGGCTACCTAAGACTTACAATAGCGATATTACAAAACCATTTTAATAATTACAAGTAAAAAAACAGATTTTTAATAAAAAAACACCTTTATAAGATCACTACATGGATGGTGACGCTACTACCCAGGCATCCAGAATAAAATAATTGCTTCTTGCATCCAAGGTAGTTTAATACTGGTCATAGACCAGGGGGGAAGTAAATTTTCTTGATCTTGTTCCTGGTGCATAAGGGTTAAATGCCAAAATGTGCTTTCAGTAGGATAATCAGGGTTGTGTCTAGTTAAAATACCTAGCCTGTTTAAAAAGTAACTTTTTAATATATGCTCGGTGGTAGCATCTTGATATAAAGGGGTTTCTTTAAGCTTGGTTAGACTTTTCCAACGTTTGATTACTTTTTCAATGAGTACCTGGCTATGGCATGCAATCTCTTCCATGGCACCATCAGCTATTGATGTGCTGGTTGCTGTTTTTACTATAGGCTCTTTTTGTCTCTGTTGTGCTGACGCCTCTGTAGCTACTTCGGTTGCTTCTTGCGCATCTACATCGTAGCCTTGGTTGATAGGTCTATAGGGTAGCAGTACTGCATCATAGGATAATCCACAAAGCAGCTTGGGAAGGGTAAGCTGCCATTCTGGACTTTTTAGCTTGCCAGTAATTAAGTATTGTAAAAGATAGACTGCATTGTGGGCTGCTTGTTCAGAGAAAAATTGGTTGCCCATCATCAGATTATGCATTTTAAAAAAATCATAAAAGAATGGCCATAAAAAAACCAATCCAGTATTTTTGGTATATACACGCACTTCTTTTTCTGCTGTATTAGCTTTTGGAGGTGGTGCTTGTTGCTTGGTTTCGGTTGCCTTTTCTAGTGGATGGTTTGCTAAAGTGAATGGGGCAATAGTAGGCTGATGCATTAACTTGAGAAGTGGCTTGAGCAAAGTGACGAGCTTATTTTCTGCTTCGTTAGCGGGAGCAGTAGCTACCTTTGAGGCAATGATTTTGCAAATAGCTTCTTTCTCATAACAAGTGGTCAGTAAGGTGTTCTGTACAAACTCAGTTTCTTTAAATTCTTTTTTTGTAATCAAATAAGATATGGTAGCAATGTATAGTTCTTTTTTCCATATGGATGGAGTACTGGTTGCCTCTTGCAATGGATTGGTTAATAGATCGAGGTAATGGATTACAAACTGGGACTTGTTTTTTGCCAAAAAGGCTATAAGCTTTGTAACAACTTCTTGGCTAAAGTAGTGTACCATGCGTCTGGCTACTAATGGATGATTATCCTGCTCTTCTAAAAACTTTGATAAGGCAGATGGTCGGTCGGCTATACACTGAACCAATTGGTTGCCTAATATAGGCATTTCTACGTGGTACTGTTGGTCAAAAAGAGATAGGTTGCCATTGAACAATAGATACAACTTGGTTAAAATAGGTGTTTTGTAGCCCCGTTGTATAGCTTGTTGTTGGACCGTTTTCCGGTATTTGTCTTGTAGTGTATGCAATGAAGCGGTTAGCGCTTCTGGTATCCCGGTGGTAGCTAGGAGTTGAAAAGTAGCGAGTAATGTAGTGGGTGTGATTTCTAAAAGGTTGCTCCATTCGGCAGTGATTTTTGCGAGCCAATCCTCTTTAGAAATAGGTGCTTGAGGTAGTGTTTTGAATACGCCCTCCCAAAATAAATTTTTAGCACCATGTTGCCCCTCCAGTGCTCCTTGTGTGGCACACCACAATTGATGGCTCCCTTCTATAAAGCTTGTTAATGCTTTGCCCACATCACTATGCCTTTGCACCAGTAGCATAAGCTGTGTGTGGGTAAAATTTGCAATAAGCCGTTGACGTACATGTGTTTTATCTTGTGCTAAAGAAAAAGTAGGAAGATGCGCCATAACATCATTTAATAAGGCTGTGCCATCTGGATAATTCCCCAACTTACCGGTATGTAAAAAGAGGTGCCATCTTTGTGCAACTCGGTCTTTTTTGCTTTGTAGGGTATCGGTAATTTGCTTATAAAGCGCCATGCTAATGGTTTGTTGTAATGGCTGGGCAATAGTCGGCAAATGTGCGCGAACCAATTGGTCCATCACGGGCTGAGATAGATCCTCATCCTGCCGAACCATATGCTTAATAGCTGGGAGTAACCTACTATAGTAAAGTGGCCAAAGGGATTGGTTGAGTGGCAATGTTTCATGTGTAGATAGAAAAACAAGATCAACTTCATCTATTTTACTTAAATTCAGTGGCGCTAAACTTTCCTTGAGCAAAGAAAAGGCCTCCCCTAGTTGGCAATCGTCTGCCTGATGGGCGCCATCTATTAACTGATCACATAAAATAGTTGGAGGGCATAAAGTTTGTGCACTAAGGTGCAGCAATATGCGTGCTATATATTTTTTTTCAGTAGCAGGCGGGCTATGCATAATGGCTGCCGTAATAAAAATTTCTTTGATGAAACGGATGTTGGTTTGCTGTTGGCTGTTCTGGACTACTTTTGATTGCATAATGACCCTTTCTAACCGATCTAATAGCGCATGGGGAAAGGGAATAAAGGCTTGAAATAGTTTGGATAAGGTTACCTCTGTGGCATGCTGCATTAATTTTTTTAAGATAGCTGCTTCTTGGCATAAAGGGGCTAATTGATTCCATATTTCGTTGGGTGTTGCGTGCGCCAAACGTTTGGCTATTATATAGGCTGGCACCAACTGGTCTCTTGGTAATTCATTATAAAGGAGAAAATCGACTACATCAGATAATGGGTTTTCTGCAACTTTATCTACTGAAATAGGATCTCGATCTGAGTCAGTTGTGTAATGCTTGGTTGGGCATGTGTCAAGTGGTGCCCTCTCTGAGTAGCTTTCTGTTAGATCTAGATGCTTGATCTGTGCAGCCAACTTATTATATAATACATGAGCAGCATAGGGTGTATAGACTGAAAATGGCATCTTTTTTACAAGGCTGCTTGGCACCTTAGGCTGAACCAATCGATCGTTTTTACTAACAGTCGCTTGCTGCTGATGGATTATACCATTTTCGTAGAGGGTATTTTGGAGTTTACCTGATAAAGGGGGTGTGCTGGAAAGCAATGGGGCCATGATCGATTGTATGGCTGGGTGATAGGCTTGTGTGTCAAGTAATGCTATACACCGTTGCTGGCTGATGGTACGATTGGCCATATATTTTTTGAACAAAGCCTGAACCTCTTGAAGATAAAAGGTTTTAGAATGTTCAAAGGCACAATAGGCTAGCGTAATGGCTTTAATCGCAGAAGCTGGTGCGATGGTAGCAGTAGTAGCGGTTGCGATCTGCGTGAAATCAGAAAATAGAGCTACAATAGAAGGATCTATAGATGCTAAAAATTCAATAAAAAGCGCATCAGGTAGGTTTTTAACCAGTTTCGCTCTATTGCGTTCTTCTTGCAGCCAACTTTTTACTAGAGCAGGTACATTCGGTTGGTCCATGGCTAGCTTAATGCTATGCATAGCTGCTGATAGCTGATAACATGCCATGTTCTGATTGCCTACTTTATCCAATTCTTTTAATACCGTTTCTTGCTTTTTAATACCCTGATGCCAGAATTTTGGTGGCGTTACCACTAGGTCACGCAACTGCAAGACCAATGGTTTAATGGTTTGGGAAGATTTTACCTCATTTTGCGTATAGTACGTATGTAATTTTTCTAAAATTGCTTCATAGCTAGTGGAAGTTTGTAAGGCCACTTGTTTGAGGAGCATATTCAAAAAACCCATGCGGTCTACTTTGGATCTTTGTTGGTTGATCGTGCCCAATAAGCTCATGGCAAGCAATTGCTGCTCCAGGGGATACAATAGGCTGGTTAAGATCTTTGTTTGATGCAACGATAAAGCTGTTTCCGCTAAGATAAGCTTAAAAGATTCTATAGGTTGCTTCAATAGGCATGCAAGCGTATGCTCTACAGTAGGCCGGGCAAAAAGTGCCATACAGCGCTGCACCGCTTTTTCTTTTTTATACAAATCACCCCAAAACTGTTGTATCAGCAGAGGCGTATGGTGGAGCAATTCTAGATATATTTGTTCAATCTGTCTTTCAGAACGCTCTATCATCCACCAAGCAAAATTACCTTCTGATAGATAATGGGCTATAGCTTGCCGTTTTGCATCTGGAAGTGGTATAACTTGGTGAGCGGTGGGGTTAGCTATTGCCTTTTCAATCTGTTTTTTTAACTCAATCCTTAATACCTTTTCTACCTGGATGGGTAGTGCTTTGCGCAGGGTAGCTAGATTGAAGCGCCCGCCATCTACCACAAGCTTATCTAAATGGATGACTACATCATCAGGAACATATTCAGCAAAAACCTTTGATAAAATAGGCATAATCCGTTGCTGGATGATTTTATGAATGGTATGTTGGAGGATGCTATTTTGACTGTGCTGGTCCACAGTAACTTCAATCCGACTACGTAGAATAACATGATGGTTTTTTATAGGCATAATCGATTCAGTTGTAGAAGACAAGCATACCAGTACTTTATAGAGGCTATTACAGGCCAGCCATATCAGTTACTTTAGGCAATATACGTTTTATACAATCTTTATCTTTAATAACATAACGCCACATTTTATCTAAACCTTTTGAAATCCCTATTCTAGGTGTTGATGTATAGGCTAACTGACAACCTATATCTTTAATATGCAATGTTTTTGATAGCGTTATATCGATTGCATTGTGGCTTAAATCAATACCTAAAAGTTGGCAAAGTTTGCCTGGACCATTCACATAAGTATAGGGCGGATGGATCAGTTGTATGCCTCTAATAAGTGTGGCTGCTGGAAAATTTAAAGTTTCCGTAACAATATTGAGGCAATAGTATTTTCCATATATAAAATAGACGTAACTAAACCCAGCTGGCCCAAACATGATTTTAGTTCTTTGGGTCATACCCCTAGCTGCATGGCAAGCGGGATCCTTGGTGCCAATATAACTCTCTGTTTCAGTAATGATTCCTTGGAAGTTATGAAAACATAGAAGTTTACCAATTAAATGGATGCTTACCGTGTTGGTATCTTGTGCAAAAAAAGCTCTATTTAAGATCATTTTAGGCCAGTGGAGTGGTGTACCATAGCATCGGTCCCTTACACAAAGGGGGTAGATTTAACCAGCCGGATAGCGACCAATAGCTGTAAGTATTTTTTTGATTAGCCTCATCAAGGCTGGTTTCGCATACGAAACTGCAACTGAACATAGATATATGATCGATGTAAAGAGGTAGGTGTAGGCGGTTTCTTTAAATAGAATCAACAAAATCCTATGCATAGGAAAGCTATTGGTAAAAAATATGCCCATGATAAGATGGTCCACCAGCGAAGCGATCAATAAACTGATGCAATTGCTGACGACAAAACCATACCTAGTCTCTAGCTTTAAAAAAAGCTTAAAACCAATATAAGAAGCCATCAATACCGCACATAAAGATGCTAAAATCAGTCCACTAATAGGCTTGCCAGGGATAATGCAATAGGGCTTATTGTATAATAAGCCAAACGTTAGCGTTGTGCAGCATACTATGCTTATAGTCGCCTTTTTGCTACCATGGTGTTTGGCTATCGCATTTAAAGTACACATTAAAACAGTAAACGATAGCACACAATAGACTATTTTATTGGTAAAATTAATGGACAATGTAGCTGCAAACAATAGAACAACTTTATATATATAATTGTTTAAATGCTTATTCATATTACTTGTTAATTTTAATTAGGATTAGTACGTAAAATCTGATTACATATATTTTCCATTTCTGATAACCAAGTTAAAATATTATTTTTTTTGGACCTAGGTTTAAAAAATTTATAGTTAATAATCTTTCAAAAGTAGTAGGGTCGGTTAATAAATATTTTTCTTTTGTTTTTTCGTTAAAGGATTATCTAAATATATAACTTTTTCTGGTGTTTTTGGATAGGTAGGCTTTCTGTATAAGTGCCCAGTTCATCAGCTATATCTTGCAGCTTATTGTTTCTGTGGTTATCCATATAATGAAGGTGATATGATTTTGCAAATTGGATAAAGGGGTAGTAAGCTTTTTACTAATAATTTTGTACGGAGCGTCGAATAAATGTAAATTTACCATTATTTTATTTTTTATCATCGCAACACCTAGCCATACCAAATGGAATATGGATTTATATAAAAAAAAAGCAAGCACAGCTATTCATGTTTATCTATGGTTACTTTTATTATTGTTGATTCGACCTTTAGAGGCTACTGCTGGGGCAAGACCTAAAATAAGATTAGGTATGTCAGATCGGGATGCACAATCTCTATTGGTGCAATATGAAGCAGCTAAAAAAGTTTACGAAGCAAAAGATTATGCTTCGGCAAAGTCATTGTTTGATGAACTGAGCACCATGCAGCACCCTCCCTCCCTTTCGCCCTATATCCATTTTTACCATGCGTTAGCCGCCTACCACAATGGGGAAAAAGCAACCGCCCAAAAGGCTTTTTTGGCGATACAGCGTCAATTTCCAACTTGGAACAAACGAGATGAAGTCCATTACTGGTGTGCGCAGTGTGCATTTGAAGGAGGAGATCCTACAGAAGCCTTGGCAGCGCTGGCTTTGATTCAAGATAAGCATATGCGTCAATCGGTGCTGCAAATGAAAAAATATTTCCTTAAGAAGATAGAAAACCATGCATCTTTAGAAGCACTCATCAAAAAATTTCCAGATGATGCGCTCATCAAAACTATTTTACATAAAAAAGCCGCCCGAGCAGCTTACCTTACACAAGATTTTACCTTATTAAATACCTTAAAGCAGCAATATAACTTTTCAGATTATAGATACGATCCTTTAAAAGGCCTGGTCTCTAAGCGTAAAGCTGCTTATAATATAGCACTTTTCCTCCCCTTTTTTGTAGAAGAATTGGATTATGAAGCATGTACAGATCAGTTTGTTATTGAGCTATACCAGGGTATACAGCTGGCCATAGAACAGCTTGCTCAAGAGGGTATGGTTATAAATCTTTTTGTATTTGATACCAAAAAGAATGCAAAAACCACACAAGCCTTACTGGAACAAGAGGGCATGCCCTATATGGATCTCATCATAGGCCCACTCTATCCTAATACAATTCCATTGGTTGCTGCATTTGCTAAAAAACACAAGATTAATCTTGTAAATCCTATTTCAGATAATGCTGCCGTAACCCATGGAAATCCATTTGCCTTTCTTTTTCAGCCTGACCTAGCAACCTATGGACAAAGCGCAGCAACACTTACACTAAGTGATATAGATCGTACCGCAACAGAAGCACCTTGTGTAGGCGTCTTTTACGGTATGGAAGAGAAAGAGGTCTTACAAGCAACCCTATACAAAGATAGGGTTGAACAAGAACTAGGTAGGCCAATAGATCTGTTTGTACAACTGTCTAATGAAACGATTAAAAGCTTTTTCGAGCAAGCTACGCACCAAGAAGCATCAGAACTTGAAGCTATTGAACAAAATAGATTTGATTACACAAAGCTAACCCATATCTATCTCCCCTCTCAAAATGAGTGGCTTATCTCTAATGTAATAAGCCTCTGCTTAAAACTGGGCATTAAGCCACAAATCGTTATAGGTCATGAACAATGGATCAAAAAAGAAATATTATCTATTCATCAACTCAAACAGTTACCTATTGTATGTTTAGCGCCCAATTATATCGACTATAGTAGGCCTGCGTTGCGTGCCTTTCGGGAAAAGTTTTTTGCAAAAAATGCTATATACCCGAGTGAAAAAAGCTATATTGGTTATGAAATGATGCTGTTTTTTGGTCAGATGCTGGGACGTTATGGCACCTATTTTCAAAAAGAATGGGAAGATATGCACTACAATGGCCTCATTTTTCAGGGTATATCCTATGGCAAACACCATTCTAATCAATATATCCCAGTACTGCGCTTTGCTAAAGATAGATTTATAGTTGATTCCACTCTATTAAGTGGGAAAATAGCGCCAAGGTTTTAACTGTTCTCCAGCTGCTGCCCTAATATACCAATTATTTTTAAACTGTTTATTGACCTTTTTGCTGGTTATCACCAACAAATTTTCTGCATTTCTGGCTTGCGCCCCATGCGTCCAATTAAAAGAACCGGTAATCACATATTCATCATCCATAATCATCACTTTATTATGTGCATACCCAACGGTTTTATCAATTATAATCGGAATACCATGTTGCAACAACCAACGCACTTGACTTCCCCTTGTAGTCTGCGCATTTTTATCTATTAATAACCGAACCTCTACCCTATTCTGATGCGCTTTTATCAGTGCATTTGCAATCCTGCTAGAGGTTATCACATACGCCTGCACAAGAATCAATGCCTTAGCAGATAGAATCTTGTGCACAATAAGGTCCATACAAGGGTCCTCTGGCGCAAACCACACTTGTATGGCTAAGTCAGCATCGGGTCGATTGGCAGTATTGCAAGAGGTGTAATGTACCAATAGGCTACTAAAGGCAATGGCAACCGTTCCTAAAAGCTTCACCCATGCATGGGTTATACGAGGCAACCTTCGAAAGGTAGATTTTTTCATGAATATTTTTAAATATGTGGGTATAAATTTCAGATAAGTTCATCTGATTTCAAAATCAGATCGGATGATCTGTATAAAAGATTTTGTATTGCATATAAAAATTAGTATCATTTTTTTTTGATAGGTTATGCAAAATTTAATTTATGATGAAAAAGTATTTAGTTGTTGCGCCGCTTATTGCGTCTTGTAGCTCCTTAGGGGATCAATCTGATATGTTTCGGGGTCAAGACCAAACTAACCAGTGGCAATACGTAGGAATAGGAAATTTAATAAAAAATTTAAATCAAAAAAGACAAGATTCATATCCTTTACATGATGCAGCAGAAAAAGGTAATATAGAAAAGGTTAAAATATTATTGAGCAGTGGATCAGATGTACATGGATTAGATAATCTCAGGAGATCTCCTTTGTCTTATGCAGTACACAATAGACATACAGATGTGTGTAAGCTTTTATGCGAATATAAAGCTAATGTAGATGAAGAAGATAATGTTGGAAGATCCCTTCTTCATTGGGCATCATATAAAGGTCACCTAGAAATAGTTGCACTTCTACTAGAACATGGAGCTAAGGTAGATCAAAAAGATCGTCTTGAAAAAACCCTCTTCATTGGGCAATGCCGGGTGGCCATATAGAAATCATTAAACTTCTACTAGAACATAGAGCTAAAATAGATGAAACAGATGAATGTGGTTGCACCTCTCTTCATTATGTGTCAAGCATAGGTAATAAAAACATACCTGAACCATTTATTGCTAAAGATGTTAGCAAAACAGCTATAGCTGAACTGCTTATTGCTAAAGGTGCTAGCAAAACAGCTGAGAATAAAGAGCCTGTAAATTATTTTGTGTAAGTGCCGTTTTTTAGGAGAATCTTCCCTCAAATTCGATAGCGAATCGATTCAGAGCCGCTCTCCAATCATGTAAAGACATAGTCCACTTTTGTGATGCCTTCTGTATGGCTAAATATACTACTTTTAATGCAGATTGGTCATTAGGAAAAATTTTACGGTTATTGATAGATTTTCTAATAACGCTATTGAGTGATTCAATGGCATTGGTCGTATAAATAATTTTTCGTATTTCATCAGGATAGTCAAAAATAGTTATAATGTTGCTCCAATTTTTATGCCATGAACGACTAATAGCTGGATATTTTTTATCCCATTTTTCACTAAAAATAAGAAGTGCTTCTTCCGCTTGCTCAAGAGAAATAGCGCGATAAATAACTTTAAGATCCGATGCGACGGACTTCATGTCCTTATAGGGTACATAACGTAACGAATTACGAATAAGATGAACAATGCATAACTGAATTTTGGTTTTTGGAAATACTGTATTAATAGCATCTGGAAATCCGGTTAATCCATCAACACAAGCAATAAAAATATCCTTAATGCCACGATTATTTAACTCAGTTAATACTGAGAGCCAAAATTTTGCACCTTCGGTTTCTGCTATCCACAAACCAAGTAATTCTTTTTGCCCTTGACAATTAATGGCTAATGCCAAATAAATTGATTTGTTGATTACGCGTTTATCTTGATGACACTTGATAACGATACAATCTAAATACAATATGGGATATACTGTTTCTAATGGACGATTCTGCCAAACAGTAATCTCCTCAATAACAGATTCAGTTACTTTCGAAATTAAACTGTGTGATACCTCTGTACCATACAGCTCTTTGAATGTATCTGAAATATCTCTGGTAGTCATCCCTCTAGCATAAAGAGCCAAAATTTGTTCATCAAATTCAGTGAAGCGAGTTTGCCCTTTGCGAATGATTTGAGGATCGAACGTGCTGTTTCGGTCACGTGGCGTATTAATTTCCATTTCGCCAAAATCACCCTTTAATCGCTTAGGAGAGTAACCATTACGGCTATTTCCCGTGTTCCTGCCTTCTATAGCATGCTTTTCATAGCCAAGATGATCCTCTAATTCTGCATCCATAGCACGTTCTACCGTGATTTTTAATAGTTGCTTGCTGAGAATAGCTAAATCTTTTTCACTCTTAATAGACTTCGACAATTCATTTAGTAGATTTGGATCTATATTTATTTGTTGTTGTTCCATTGCTTATGACTCATTTATAACTAACGATTTAATCCGTTAGATTAGTTAATAATAAGCATTTACACAATTTTATTTACAAACTCGAGAATAAACGTGGCTTTACACCTTTTATGTCGGCTATTCAACATGAAGACCTGTACGAGATACTTTTACCAGATGGTTGTTTAAAAATGCCAGACGACCCAACTTGGGAATGTAGTATTTGTATTGCAGGTATACCAGATATACCAGATTTAAATAATGAGAAATTTCCTTATGCTACACTAAACTGTGGTCATACGTTTCATTTGAGATGTATTACTAAGAATGTATCAACCCAAATACATGCTCAACAACCAAGAAACTGCCCTAATTGCCGTACAGATATATCGAAATCTATTTCTTATTTCCTGATTACTAGGCTGCTTCCAAAAGATCACCCAATCTGGTCAACTTAAGGAAAATCTATTTTAGCACAGAGGTGCAAGTAGATTGTTAGCATACTCCATCGCCCATGGCCGCCGATAAAAAGTTGGCGCCATTGGGTGAATAGATACCCATGCCAAAAACAAGACCAAATGCCTTAAAATTCGTAAAGGTTATTACAACTAATAGGTCCGGTTAAATATTGATTTACATTATATTTACCTTGTTGATAATAGCTTGGCAAATTGCTTTCATTTCATCAATAACTTGGTTTACACTATCTAATTCAAGCATTTCCCCCAATGGTATGTAAAAAGATAAGGTTTCTTCAGCTATTATTTTTTATTTTTCCAACGGTTGGAAACCAATGGTTTCTAGGTTATGTAGCCGGTCAGCCAACTTAACCATAATCACTCTTATATTCTTATAATCAGTTGTTTTTTTGTTTGTTTTCCCTCTCTGTAAGCTTGATCTTTTTCCATGCCATACAATCCATATTGGTAACTTTATCGACTATATGGGCTACTTCTTTTCCATATTGATAGGCTACTTCATCTAAACAGAGTGGTGTGTCTTCTACAGTATCATGTAATAAGGCTGCAACGATAGCATCTGGGTCACTGGTCATCTTTAATAAGATAGTAGCTACCATTAATGGATGGGTATAAAATAGTTCCTATAGTACTAATCCACCTAGTCCAATAAGCATGACTAGGAATCGGAAAACAGGATCAAATAAAGTAATAATCATATACTTATTACGTAACTGACGTTTGTTTTTAGCCATAAGCATTCTTTGCACAATTGCAGGATCTACCATGCCTATTTGTAAAATCCATATGATAAAATAGATCATGTAACGATAGAATCGTTCATGCCCTAGAATCAAAAACTTTTCTGAAGGTACTTTTAAAAATAATGCTTCTATACCCCCTACGTGATATACCACATGATACGCAATAAGCGGAACAGCAACCATAAATATGAAGAACTGGACTATATCTCGTTATAGCAACTGATTTAATACCACCTATAGCTGTATATATTATCGTAATAAGCCCTCCCATTAAGATAGACCAGGTAGCAGGTATGCCTAATAAAGGTTCACTGATGATACCAAGTGCTGTTAACTGTATGCTGGTATGTATAGTGCATTTTAGTAAATTTTTATGTTTATCTGGTAATAGATGCATTACTTAGTCAGTTGGTTTAGTTAAAAAGTAAAATAAAGACAACCGTAATGGCGCTTTTATATACCATTAATGGAATTTCTGGTACTCCTAGACAAGAAATAACAGGTTATATAACGGAATATTTTAAAAAACAAGGAAAAAAGTAAGCTGCATAGCTGATCCAAAGGGATCTAGCTATGGAAGGCTAGCTAACAGCATAGTCATTGATCATCATATTGCACTATCTACTTTTACATTTTACAGAAGCTTTGCTTTATCTTACTTGTAGTAAAGAAATATTTGATCAGGTTGATTGGGATTACTACGATATAGTAGTCTCTAAGGGTTCCTTTTTGGAAACATTTGGCTATCCCAATCAGCTAGCTGATTGGGAGATAGAAGAGGCTAAAAAGTGCTTTTTCCTATTTGCTAAACATATAAGGCATACTTATCCTTTGCTTTCTATTATACTTACAGAAGATTATATAGCAGCAGAAAAACGTGCTGGAAAAAAGTTTGAATACAAGGATAAGCAAAAAAATATTTAATTGATTCGAATCGTTTTTTGCGCATTAAAGAACATCCTATTATTCAAGAGATCGGAAGCAGAGTAGTCAATGTGGAAGTAAAAAGCAGAAATCCAAGAAAAGTGTTTCAAGAAGAAATAGAACCTGTTTTACATGCTAATCCTATAGTAGACTGATGGTTATAACACTTTCATTAAAAACATCGAAGCAAGTCTAAACAATGGTTGCATTTTTAAAAATGTACTAAAAGTTGTATGGTGCCATCGTGTTTGCATGGACCCGATCTAGCGGTTTTAGCTGCTTCTTTTTGAGAAAGATCTTCAATAGAATAGGTAAAAGTATATCTCATTTCCAGACGCACCCAACTAATAGGCCTCCAACAGACCAACCAGGTAGTAGCTATGCCATGACCAGAATAGGGATGAAACTGCGTGCCACTATATAATGGATTGGGTAGATAAAAGTATAATCTAGTCGCATAGTTTTGGCTTTTAAAATAGATTGCTTTGCAGGAAAACTGCCATTTGCTTCCTTTCCATTTTTGTGTGTTGGCTAATGCATAACCATGATGGGTATCCCCTAAAAACGTATAACGGGCATATTGCACTTCCGAATGGGTCCACCAGGAATGGGTAAGCTTCTGCTCTACTTTACACTTAAAACTGTTTTGAGTAGCTGCTTCAATTTTTGCTACGCGATCTGCCTCTTTAGGCTTATTGCGCGGATTTTTATGCAGCTTGTGCTGCACCACCCATGTGGTGGAACGGTTCCATATATACCTAGAACGTGTAATAAAACGATAGCCATTACTGGCTATCGCCAACTGTGGCTTAGGTGCTAAAGTAGCAAAAAAGTGACCACTCGTTGCGATTTGCCAGCTGGCTAAAGGCGTAACTTGCAAAGAAGCATATCCCCCTTTTTCATTGGCATGGTCCGTAGCATAACGTTTAAAGGCATTCCCATAGGGAGTGTATAGCCCTTTGCCATAGTAATACAACGCACCGGAAAGATCTATATAGCGTGAAAGGCTTATGATGCACCCTGTAATCAATGCTTTTCCCTTCTTAGCCCTAGGCGTATTGGGCACAGTAAGTACCCCTTCTCCAAAAAGGAGCCAGTTTTTACACAACAATCGATAAAATAGGCCAACAGCAGATTGTGACGACAATAGATAGGCATCCGTATCTTCTTCCTTTCCCTCATTTCTGATAATAGGTATATCATAATGGTTATAGAGTAAGTTGATGCCTATTTCCGTTTGGTTTCTATCGTACTGTTTGCGTATGGTCGCCCCAATGACCTGTTCATGAATGGTCCCTTTTTTGGCTAAGTTATGGACCGTATCATATTTACCCACACAATCTATTCGATGGGTATAGGGCTGATGCTGCGCATTCAGTTGGAGGGTAGCATCTAGGGTATGATTTGCATAAAAGGCTGTTAACTCAATAGGGCCTAGATCAGATGTGAGGGCTATGCCGCGCAATCCAATACGCCTAATGCCTTTATAGGGGCGGATGCCTACGTTATTAGAACGGATGATAGAAGAGATGGAGTCCCCTGTATGGATATAACCTGCGCTGAATAGCAAGCCTTGCCCATGGCCAATTTGGTAATCGCCAATGACCAATTTCTTAAGATATGGCTTATTTTGTACCATTACAAAAATAGACCATAGGTTAAATCCATACCGGTAGGTGGCATGATCCCAACAAAAAGATTCTCCGGCTTGTTTTCTAGCAGTAATGCCCCATGTTATATCATTTTGATGGTTACAGGAAAGCTGAACGCTATATTTATCCAGATTGCCTAATCTTTTCAGCTGGTCCAATGCGCCAAATGGAGGCGTATAACGCAATAAAAAAGAGTTGGATCTATTGGTATGGCTTTGCAAAGATTGCGATGCTATATGGTAGCTTTCTGTTACATAGACAAAAGGTAAAAGCAAAGCTATCGTGGTTAAATCAAAATCAGGAATCGCCTGTAGCTCATATTTAGAATAAAGCGGACCTGTGGTAGCCAAATGATTAAAATAATTTTTTATTTGATTTTCAGATAAAATTCCTAATCCAGCCAATCTTTCTGCTGTTACCTTATTTAAATCCAATGGCGTAGCATAGGCTTCTTGCAAGGATTCTTGGATCGATTCAAAACTTTCTTCTTCTGTAAAATTTTGCCGCTGGTAGATTGCATAGACATAGTCATCAAAGGAAAGCAAATGAGGTAGATCTGAAGCAAAAGCTACAGATAAGCTCTGAACCAATAGTATGCAAACAACAAAATAGCTACGCATCGCTTTATATTCAACGCTTCTTTAAAAAATATAGATATAATTTTTAGCGTAAACGTTTTATTGAAACTAAGCGTTTAAGTTAATTTTTTTAATTAAATATACAGGCCAATCTCTTATGAAGATACTATCTAGTAGATTTTATTGGTTGGTTCACTATAGCTTTAGCACAGGTAATGCGCAAATCGATGCATTGATCAATGTCTTGTTTGGCACAAATATCTTGCAATACGATAAACTTACTGAGGTTGACTTTATAGCGATCAAGATTTAACTATGAATAGACACAATAAATGTGGGGATTAAATCGAAACCGTAACTTTTTGTTCATTCGCTCCCGATGGTCCTACTTGGAAAAGATAGGCCTAAGGTCTTTTATTGAAGCAGTTAACTAATCGAACCGCCGTATACGGATCCGTATGTACGGCGGTATGGGAAGGGAAGCCCGTTAGGGCCTACCTACCTTGATAAAACCCATTTTATGCGTTTTTTATGAAAAAACATAGGAAAAATTTACACGTTAAATTAAAAAATAAAAAAGCAAGACCAAAAATAATACTGTTATAACTGAAAATCAATTAAATAATACTCCAGTCCATTTCTTAAGTTGACGCCATTGGCTGAATGGGTACTAAACTAGTAGTATAATAACTGAATTACTTGTTTTCTGTTTTACCTCCGTGCTCCCCAACTTTTCTTTTTTCTATTCCCTGATTTAGTATTTGTACCTAGGACTAGACTATCGGATCCCTCACCCGTGGCGTTACATGAAGCAGGAGTAGAGCCAGACTCTATGGAATTGATACACAGACCTATACTCTGCAACTCCTTAACCAGAGTATCCATCCTAGTAAGCTTATCATCAGGCCCCTGATTCAGGATAACACCAGTAAGTAAGATCATATACCTATTTACAATGATTTTTGTTCGCGCATCTGTAGTTTGTACGTGCTCTACCTTTGTACTTTTAGGAGCGTTATACATTAGTGGGATTATAGCTATATTACGCATTATATCAACTATATCAGTACTATACACAATATTATAGAGCATCTCAAGACTATCTAATATTTCCTTCTTAAGACTATCTAGTATTTCTTTATTAGGCTCATCTTGTGCTCTAAAAAAGATCGACTTAACTAAGTTGACAAGTTGATTGTAACTGCCATCAATAGGTTGCAAGCTCAATTCCTCTAGTTTGTCAATTATATTTACAGGATTATAGAAAATATGACGTTTTTGATAGTTCTTACTGGCGTCCCTGGAAGTATTGTTGATATAGGTGTAATACTTATGCTTATACTCTTTCTTACAAAGAAACGCAGTATGCTGGGTAGCTTCTTTATATTTTTCCTTAGCATCCGTTAAATTAATATATCCTATAGCAACACTAGTATTAAGCGCCTGGCGTATCAAGTAGTCTACTACTCTGCCTAAATAAGGTATAAGATTTTTATCGAATACATCGGTAGCTGCATTATCAATGGATCGATTACGCTCAGCATCTGAACCTTTATAGCTGAGTTTCTCTAGTATCCTGCGATCATATATCTTCTTCGCCCCATGCTTCATCTGTTTATCGGGATTTTTCGAGTAAATATGGTACCGACCAGATGAGGCGATGGCGCGCCCAACTTGATCTCGTTCCGATTCTACATAATCTTTATCACTCAAGCCAGAAGATGAGCACATAAATGCATTACTCAACGCCTCCTTACAGATTTTTTTAAGCTTACCGATCCAACAACTGCAATAAAATAGATCATGGTGAGTAGGGCTAGAAGTTGTGCAGTTTTTAAATTTCTGCTCCTCCTCTAGAGTCATATTACATTTGTCTACAGGAGGTGTTGGTATAAGCAAACCACCCTGATCACGATAGGGCTTCTGTAATGGCAAAAGCGCTGTATCAATCCTCAAAAGTTCTTTTACATTTGGAAACCTAGTTTTATTTTCACATGCACAATACTCTTTAAAATAATTAAGGAATACGATTAATTTATCACCCAAATGACCTAGTTTCTCGAGCGTCTCAGCATTAAATTTATATAGCTTTTTATCATATGATTTATAAGCTAAATCTACTTTTTCAACAGATGACTCGTCGAATGGTTTATCATTATCAATTAAACCCACTTGTTTCTCAGATGGATTATCCATCCCATTTTTGGTATTGTAATTGCATCCAACTAATGTTGACAGTGTACTAGCCCATAGAATAGAATTATAGAAAATATTTATCTTTTTCATCTTTTTTAAATAAAAATTTGAGGTTAATTGTAAACAAAATATTATTACTCAAGTTGAATACGTTTATTTTGAGCATAATATATACTTAATTTGTTCAATATGGCTCATGACTCATGCAAAATTCATATTGTCTAGCTTAAACGCAACCAACATTACAGGTGTACAATCCATTTAAATTGTGGACATAAAATCCAAATAGCTAGATGGGCGTGCGCCCCCCATGCATCTTACCAAATTTTCACTTTGTCCATTGAAAGGATTTGGATTTTAAGCAGACAAAAATTATTATATTTAGCAAGTATTGGAATTAAAATTAAAATAGCGATTGATATACCCATTATGGACTTTGGAAAATACACCATTAAAGCACAAGAAGCAATACAAAGTGCTATAACCATTGCGCAAGAAAATCAACAACTTACTATTGAAAATGGCCATTTACTAAAGGCCATTTTAAGCAGCAACGAGGCACATATCGACTTTCTGACCAAACAACTTCAGGTGGCCTTAATGCCTCTTTCGGAAGCGCTAGATAGACTGATTCAAACCTATCCAAAAGCCTCTGGGCAACAGCCTTACCTATCACCGAATATGGATGTGACCCTTCGTAGCGCAAAAGATTATAAAAAAAAGTTAGGAGATGATTTTGTTGCGGTAGACCATTTGCTGCTCAGCCTCTGTGTAGGGAAAGACAAAACAGCAGCCTTAATGCAAAAACATGGGATAGAAGAACAACCGTTGCTGCAAGCCATTCAGGCATTACGGGGCACCCATAAGGTTTCTGACCCCAGTGCAGAGTCTAAATATAGGTCATTGGAGCGTTATGCAAAAAACTTAAACCAATTGGTTCAGCAGGGTAAAATAGATCCCGTTATTGGACGGGATGAGGAATCCCGAAGAACCCTACAAGTTATCTCACGTAGAACGAAAAATAATCCACTATTAATTGGCGAGCCTGGAGTGGGTAAAACAGCTATTGTAGAGGGCTTGGCGCAAAGAATTGTAGCGGGGGATGTCCCTGAAAACATTAAATCTAAGGTTATTTTTGCCTTAGATTTAGGCCTTTTGATTGCTGGTGCCAAGTATAAAGGTGAGTTTGAAGAGCGGCTTAAGGCGGTCATTAAAGAAGTAGTCGATTCGAATGGCGCATTTATTCTTTTTATCGATGAAATCCACATGCTGATTGGGGCCGGTGCTTCTGGAGAGGGTGCTATGGATGCTGCGAATCTACTCAAACCAGCGCTTGCGCGGGGCGAATTGCATGCCATTGGTGCCACTACTTTAAAGGAATACCAAAGGTATATAGAAAAAGATAAAGCCTTAGAAAGAAGGTTCCAGGTTGTAATGGTAGATGAACCCAGTCAAGAGGATGCGATTGCTATTTTACGGGGCATCAAAGAAAAATATGAACTGCACCATGGTGTACGCATTAAAGATGGAGCGGTTATAGCAGCTGTTCAGCTCTCTAATCGGTATTTACCAGAACGTTTCTTACCAGACAAAGCGATTGATTTAATGGATGAAGCTGCTGCCAAACGACGCATTGGCTTAGATGCCATTCCTGTTGATTTAGACCAACTACAACGCAAGATTACCCAACTAGAGATTGCTAGAGAGGCGATGCGCAAAGAACAAGATACAGTGAAACTTGAAGAGTTGTCTAAAACCATTGCGGACCTAAGTGAAAAAAAGAATGTGCTTAAAGCAAAATGGGAGCATGATAAGTCGATCATTCAGGGCATTGGCATACAAAAAAAACAAATTGAACAATTGCGTCTAGAAGCCGAACAAGCTGAACGAAGTTTCGACTACGGTAAGGTGGCAGAAATTCGCTATGGACGGCTTGCAGAAGCAGAAAAAAAGCTCAGAGGGTTACAAGAACAGGTAGAAGCATTACGCGATGCGAGCCCCCTCCTTAAAGAAGAGGTTACGGAAGAAGATATTGCTGAAATTGTAGCGCACTGGACCGGTATTCCTGTTGCTAAAATGCTACAGGATGAGCGACAAAAACTACTTCACCTAGAGTCTGTACTGGCTAAACGTGTCGCAGGCCAATCAGAGGCCATTCAGGCGATTGCTGATGCAGTACGCAGAAGCCGTGCCGCATTACAAGACCCCCGTAAGCCCATTGGCTCTTTTATCTTTTTAGGTACCACAGGAGTAGGTAAAACAGAACTTGCCAAAGCACTGGCTCAATTTTTATTCAACGATGAGCAGGCTATGATTCGGATAGACATGTCAGAATACCAAGAAAAACATGCGGTTAGTCGGCTGATTGGTGCACCACCCGGCTATGTAGGGTATGATGAAGGCGGCCAGCTTACAGAAGCGGTACGCACTAAGCCCTATTCTGTAATTTTATTAGATGAAATAGAAAAAGCCCATCCAGATATTTTTAATATTTTGCTGCAAGTATTGGATGATGGTAGGCTAACGGATAACAAAGGTAGAACAGCAAGTTTTAAAAATACCATTATTATTATGACCAGTAATATGGGTGCCCACCTTATTCAAAACCGATTTGCTGGTATGGAAGATTTGCCTACTGAAGAAGCATTGGCAGAAACGAAAGAAGCGGTTATACAATTGCTTCAAAATCACATGCGTCCAGAATTTTTAAATCGGGTAGATGAAATCATTATGTTTCATCCACTTTCGAAAGAAGTAATTAAAGATATTGTATATATCCAGGTAGAAAAACTTAAAATAGATTTGCAAAAGAATGGCATAGCCATCCAAATAGATGAAGGGCTTATAGATTATCTTGCACAAGAAGGCTATAGCTTGCAATTTGGCGCAAGGCCGCTCAAGCGTTTGATACAACGGATGATACTCAATGAATTGTCTAAAGAATTGCTATCTGGGCGGCTTGCCAAAGATCAACCTATTCATATGGCTTATGATAAAGGAACAGTGGTATTTTCAAATACTACATAAGCTGTACTTTCTGATAACCTTTTTTTACTTATTAATCGATTAAACTAATCATGCCATGATCATGTATATATGGTTGCACTGCTTATCCCTTTTATACTTTATATCGTGTAATGGTGCCTATCTAGGTCCGAATAATATGTATAATAGTAGCCGTACTATAGGCCCTAATGCTGGTCAAATCGCATCCTCTATTCAATCTGGTGTGGGAAAATTGGGTCAGTTTATAGATGATTTTATTGAAAATCTAAAAGCGCATGTAACAGACCTTAATAGAGCGAACAAAGATTATAGTGATCCGGATCAAAAATATGATGATAAAAACCTCATCCGTCAATTATGTGATGTATTTTCTACGGATAATGAAAAATGCAAGGCTATGGGGAGCTATTTTGAACAAGCAGATATTGAAATATATAATGCATTGCGCAATACCTTCTTACAGGAACATAATCCTGACCATATGGTTAAACATCTTTTCTACAACCAGTATAAAAGTAATGCACCGAAACAGTATCGTGATGCTAAATCATCTCATGGTGGCGGGTTAATCAAAGTGATGTTTCATAACATTATAGATCGGATTGTAAAAGAAAAAGAAAAGGTGCAAGCACAAGCAAAGCCAGCTGATGTAAGCAATCAGTCAATGGAAAAATCGGACAAAAACCCAAGTGAATTGAGCATATTTGACCAAGTGGTTGCTTGCACAGAGGGCATTATACATTTCTGTTTCGAAAATGACAAAGACACTACTGCAATTTTAGAGGGTTTATTAATAGATAAAGCTAAATGTTTCAAAAGCGTTACAGTGTCTAAGAAAACGGACATATATCAATTCCTAGAGGATTATTTTAATCAACTAAAGAAAGATTATTACGATGCTATTCCAAAAAAAGTTAATGCGGCCCTTCAGTCTATTGAGGCAAATATTAGCTCCCTTTCACCAAATGATCTTCCTGTAAAGCCACTACAAGATAGCATAGATAGATTAACGCATACGGTTTATATTTACAATGGTATGCGTCTATTGCTTCATTTCTATTCAAGCCATAATAACATGATGTTGCCTCGGAAAAGCAGAAAGTCCGTTCATACAAACCCTATGCAGTACTGCTTAAATAGTATACAACTCGGTACCTATCTAACCGATGTGTATACCGCTCTGATTAATCTAGGTATGGAAAATAGTTATTCATTAACTAACCTAATTGAATACTTTGCTAGAATAGCCAAGCTGGTACCTGAAGCTACCAAAAATCAGTAAACAAACTATTTTCAGTTGGTTGCTTGATACAAAAGGTGCTAATTTTCTTAAATTGAGGCGATTGCTTCAATGGCTCAATTTAAACTAGATCAGCCTCTTATAGATTACCATACAAAACAGCATGGATAGACCCACTTTAGACCAAACACTTACTTTTGCGGTTTTGCTTTTACATGGTTTATATGCCAAAGAAGATGAGCTAAAACCCATTGCAGCCCACTTGAACAAGCGGTTTGGGAAATCGGTTTTAATCATTCAACCAACCTGTAGGGTTCGACTCAAATCTGTTATACGATCTATAGCGCAACAAACAGAGGATATGTTGAAGTGGATTCAACTTGAACTCATCCGCTATAATAAAGAACCAAGCTCTTTTCCACTCATTATCATTGGCTATAGTCAAGGTGGCCTATTGGCTTGTATGTTAGGTAAATCTTATAAAAGCCAGCTTAATATAGTTGGCATCATAACGCTTAATGCGCCGCTCATGGGTACACCTCTGCTTGAACGCAGCCGTAAGGATGTACAGGAATTTATATCCAATGCAGAAAAGGGATTGGCGCTTATTGGTTATCCGCTATCTAGGATCAAACGCATTATGACGCTACAAACATGGATGCTGCTGCTTACACGCCCCCGCTGGGTGCCGATAAATGGCTTAAAAGATATCATGCCCAATAGTGCATGTGTAAAAAGTGTATCTAGCTTTCTACAAGAAAATCTGGAGATTCCTTGTCTGTTGATTGCAACTCATCAGAATGATTTTTCCGAATTGTTCAATATGACAACAGGACACCAAGATAGAGCGATAGAAGCATTAAATGATGCCTATACCCTATTGATTACTGGTAAAAAAGGTAGAAAGCACGATACGTTAATTCCGCTAGCCAGTCAGTTAGGAAAGACCGATTATATAAATAATCTGATTCCTATAAATACCAATGAGGCAAGCTATAAGCATAGGTCTATGCTTGGGCCCAATCGACCCAACATACAAGAACGTATATATAAAGGTATACTCCATGCCCACAACTTGGTGGCGATAGATCCTAGTCTGTTTGTAGACCATGGTACCACAGTCCTTTATGCAGACTTTATTGCAGCTGATCTCATCCAGTTTATTGGCCAGTTGGTATTCGGATAGGATTTTTTTTGCCAAACCATCTGCTTTAGTCTTTCTGTCATAAAGGTAGCTGCTTAATAAGCATTAAATAGTTGGAAAGGAACAATTACTTAAATGTATTTGTAGGTATAAATATAACATATTAATTCTTTTAGGTTACAAAAAAGTATTTGTTTTTAATTTTCATGAGAGATATTTCTATTTTTTTGTCACAATACCCTTTTCTTTATTTGTATTTTCAAAAACCTCTAGTGCCTTCTTGGCGGCTTGTTCTAAAGCTATTCCTATCTCTTTTCCTAAGTATGTATTGGCTATTTGCACATCTATAGCCAATGTTTCTTGCGCCATATGTTGAACCTCTGTTAGATGGATATAGCCTGCTGCATGACGTAGGTCATAAAGCCGTTCAGCCAATTTTATAAATAAAACGGAAAGTTGTACGTGACCTTCTTTAATAGCTTCCTTCAATCGATTTTTTACATAAAGCAAAGAAGGATGATCTAAGTCTTGACGTTTATCTATACCTACAACATTTAGCACAAAGGCATAAACACCTAAATTATAATGCTTCTCGATATAAGAAATCGGCAAACAAGTACGACGAACCAATTCATAGAGCAAAGCAGCATAAATCACTTTAGGAGAGTGAAACACCCATTCTACCACTAATGCAGCAATCCCTACTGATCGAACATAAAACAACTGTCCAGAGGCATGCCGTTTAAATCCAAAATGTTTCCGTAATAATAAAATCAAATTAGAAATTATTTTCATATCAATAGGATCCTCTTGATGAGAAAATTTGCAGATATAGTCATGGAATTGCATTAATACCACCATAGAATCAGCTTGCTCTTTAGGAGTGATAGTGGCTTCTGAGGTTAAAGCATCTATAGGCAATTTAATAGACATCTTACTGAGAATCTCAGTAACATCATTAGGCAGTACCAGTAGCATAGTGGATTGCTTTTGGTCACTAGAATCTTCCAAATAACCGTAGTGGGCCTGAATAACAATGGATATAGTTTGCTGTTGAAGATCTATAGATGGTGATGATCCTTTTTTCCATCGAAACCCCATATCATCTATCGTGTCATTATAAAGATCTTTTACCTTAGGAAGGGATTCATAAGCAACAGTAGAATCACTTACTACCAGAGCGGTAGCTTGAAAATCTATAAAAGATGGATAGTTATTATCAATAGGTTCTGCTTTTTTAAATTGCAAAGCAGTAGCATGCAGTTGTATGCGAATAACCGGTGTACTAGATCTATCTAAATTACCATTAACACGTATAACGGCCTGAACTAACAAGTAAACGACTTGATTAACATCACACACAATATAGTCAGGTAGTGCTCCATTAGGATTATCTATTTCCTCTATAAGAATCTTAGGTGGATCAACCGCCTCTTGAGATAACGTCACTTCCACCTTACGTATCAGCTTATCTAAAGTAATCTTAGTAGGTTGAATGAGCGCATTATATTTAGCCCTTTCCCTTCTATTAAAATAGGCTATCCAATCATAAAATTTATTGATAATACTTTGCAAGTCTTGCTTATAAAGAGGCATTTTGCTATCTAAAAATGAGATAGATTCTTCAACTTTACGAACTACTTGGTTTAAAATAAATCCATGTCCTTTATGGCTATAGGAAGTAACACCATTAGATGGAACTAGAGCTGCATCATATAGAGCTGACTTTAATCTTCGTATTTCTTTAATCTTCTCTTTATCATTTAGGTAGGTAATTCGATTAGAATAACGATTATTTTTAGCCTTAATGAAAACAAGAATACCAAAAATAAGTAATCCTAATACAAGACAAAACAGTAGAAGAAATATAACAGTTAATGGTGATAGAACTAGAGTCTTGGTATAATAAACAGAGCTAAGGCATATAGCGATCAATATAGTAATTATTAAAAAGCTTATACCTAGATATAAAGGGAATATCATCAAGGTTATAGACAAATTGGATAAAGACAAGCCTAAGGTTAAGAAAAGATTGGTTCCACGCCACCAGTGCCAAAGTACATTGATAGGAAGACAAAAAGATAAACCAATTACACAAAGTAGCCCCATTATCCAACCTGTAATATATGGTCTCTTTTCCTGGAAAAACGTACTATATCCTAAAAAATAAGCCCCTACTAAAAGTTGAAACATAAACCATGGTACATGATCCACAATAGAGGTTGTAAAATAAATCAATAAATTAGTGATGAGCACATAAAGTCCTACATATCTTAGCGTAGTATGACTTGGTACCAGTTTGGCCAATGTAAGCTTTCTATTAGTCAAACAGTTTTTAATTGATTCTTTGCGTGCTGCCTTCTTACGTTGATTTTCTTGTTGCATTTGTTTAAACTTATCATCTGGTTTAACCCACCCAGAACCATCTGGTTGTTTGAGTAGATAGTGGGCAACCACCATGGCTAAGATATTGATCAACATGCAAGCAAAAGCACCATTTATACCTATTAAAGGTTTAAGCCACTTATTCCAAGATAAAATAGCTAATGCACCTATAGTCATACCTATTAAAGCAGTCTTGGAACTACCTCTAAACCCAAAAACAGCTAAAATAAATGGGGCAACTATTATAACATCCAAATCTAAGGTCCAAAACATTAATTTCAACAGATCCTTACAGTAAAAAGATACTATCATAGCTAATAATCCAATCACCAGTGTAACTATTCTAGCCAACCTAAGTTGATAAGCATAAGGAGATTTATTGGCTCCTAGTATACTTTCTACTATATCATGACTAACCATAATAGAACATGAATTCAATTCAGAATCAGCTGTAGACATAGCCATTGCTAGTAAGCTGATAGCAACAAATCCTTTAAAAACAGATGGAATATCATACATTATATAGGTCCAAATATCTTTTAGCATCAACTCTGGTGCCCTGATAAAAACAAATAGACCAATTAGAATTATAAAAATTCGTATAACAAAACTGAAAATTGCGGCATATGAAAAAACCTTTTTGGCTTGGATTGGACCAGAAGCCATATAAATCCTTTGGATCATAGAGGGTTCTATGCAGGGCGTTAAACAACATAGAATTATAGTACCCATATTTATTAGTTTAATATCAAAATGGAATAAGCTATTAAACTGAAACTTAGATTTGGTCTGTAGAAGGGGTATAATTTCTACAACTGGTTTTCCTACTTTCACAAACATAAACCAAGCCAAAAGTGGAATAATCACAGCAAATGTTATAAACTGCAATATATCAGTAAAGGTAACAGCACGAATACCTCCAAAAGTAGAATAGAATATAAGTAGTAAGGCAGAAATGGCAGTAATTATACGGGGATCAACGAAGTCCACACATATAGAAACAGCTTCAGTCATTACGATGATTTGACTAGTAATTGCAATAATGGATTTACAAATACTCAATAAAGCGGTAATAATCCTTGGGTACTTACCATATACACTACCAATCGTCTCGGCCATAGAGAGATGTTTCATAAATGGGCTCATACGTAGTGCTAGCCAACTCATGGTCCAAAGGCGAAATATAATCAAAAGGTATATAACGATCCAGTAAAGACCAAGGTTATGTACTTGTTGTACGTTACGCAACAGTCCTGCTCCGCCAAAATTAGTAGCCAATACAGTAGCTACTAAGGTAGCCGTAGAGAATTTTTTATTCCCCACTGCATATTCTAGAAAAGTGGATTCTTTTCTAGAAAAGTAAATACCGACTACAAAGGTCAACAACAAAAAAAAACCTACTGTTACAAAGGGAATATTAAAGCATATCATAAATGAAAGTAATCCATAAGATTAATAAAGGTTATTTGATATGAAGATCATTATAAATTTAATTATATTAATATTTTGTATTTGAATCAAAAAAATAAAGGTAGAAATCCTACTGATGTCATAGGCATTATTACGTATTGTACTATTTATTATAGAGCTATCGATTTCAACTAGATCTTTCAGCTAAGTACGCCATGAAGTATTATTCATAACAATTAAAACTATATTATGCAATGGCCATTTTTTTAGTTTGTTTTATATAAAAACTTTATAGGCATAAAACCTAATAAGATTTAATTATCGTGCCAGGTTGTTTCATAAACGCTTATACAATTTTATTAATCATAAGCATGTCTTATTGTTTCACCTTGGAAGAAAAGCCCCGCACTTGCAGTGCGTTGTTTCAATATAAAATATACAGTTAGTGTTACTGACAAGATGATCAAGGATCATATATATAAACATACATGAACCTAAAAATGATAAACTTAGAGACTTTCAAGTTGAAAACTAGATGTGACTAAGGAACTGATTCCGTAATCTTAAGTCCTGTATTTGCAATGCATAGTGAATTAACACTATTATTTGTAATATATATTTAATATTTAAATGTAATTGATATGAAAAAAATAAACTGTAGAATAGTCTTATGCATCGGGATGTTAAGCTTCAATATCTTGTCTTCTTGTACAAGAATAAAGCAAAACATGCATATGGGACTCAAAAAAGTCACTTGTGGAATAATGGAAAAAATTACATATCCTAATATACCTAGAAATCTAGTGAAAAATAAAAGAACGTTATCAACGAATCCAGTACCATTTAAAGGTGGTCTTTTTACATTTGACCCATTATTAATAGAGGATTTTAAGCCTAGTAAATCAGTAGTCACGTGTTATGTAGTATGCAATCGAAGAATATTGTTATTAAAAAGAAATCACCTCACAGATGCAGGCAGCACATGGTGCACACCTGGTGGGAAGTTAGAACAAAACGAAACGCCTCTTCAAGCGATCATAAGAGAAACAGAAGAAGAAACCGGTATCTTACTTCTTCCAGAAGAGACCAAGCTTATGAAAACCATTGGTGTAAGGATTTTTGTACCAAAACAAGACTATCTACTCCACTTATTTAAAGCAGTTTTACCTAAGTCTCAACCATCTGATTATTCAGTTGTGCTAAATCAGGAGCATACGGATTACTTATGGATTGATCCAGAAGAAGCCAAACAATTACATCTAGTTCCAGGCGGAAAAGAAATGTTGAAATCGAATCTATTAGGAGTATTCTCAGAAAAGGGAAAATAAAGCACGTTAATGGAACTTTAATGTTTTTATCCGTGGTGGCAAAAGAATAGTAAAAACTCTATATATGGCTACTTTATTCAGTTTATTCATTCGTACAGATTATTATAGCTTAATTTATTTGCTTTTTCATAAGTATTTTTTGAAAACTGCATGATCATGTTTCTGCTTGAGCAGGTCATGGAGTATATCTATTTTTAACTAAAAAACACAATCATGAAAAAGTATTTAGTTGTTTTACCCCTTGTCGCATCCTGTAATCAGTTGAGTAATAATATGGATCCTGAAAGAAAAGTCCA
This sequence comes from Cardinium endosymbiont of Nabis limbatus, assembly GCF_965196625.1. Classification (GTDB taxonomy): domain Bacteria; phylum Bacteroidota; class Bacteroidia; order Cytophagales; family Amoebophilaceae; genus Cardinium. Next base: position 928,182 of record NZ_OZ239769.1, read on the forward strand.
AAGTGCGCACGATGCACTTCGTTCAGAGCGTCAGAGAAACGTCATGAGCACTGATATTAAATGTATAAAATCTATAGCAGTGGCTGGTCAGGGGAAGAATGAGGATTCTGATAACAAGAACGATGGTCCAGTGTATCAATATGGAGACGATTCTGCTGCTTATGCTCAGCAAGGGACAAGCATTAGATTGATGATCGCAGATGGTCTTGGTTCCAATTGGGAATATGCAGCGAAGATGTCTAGCACCATGATCTCCTATGCCATAGAATCCAATTGTACAGAACCAAAAAAAATACTTAAAGATGCCTGTAGCAAAGCAGGCCCAGCATTTAAAAAAATAATCGAAGAAGTCGGAAAGAAAAGATTATTGGAAGAGTTGGAATATTATGAAGAAAAATTGAAAGATGTGACAAATCCGAAAGATATAAAAGATTACAAAAAATGGGTAGAAGAATACAAAGCAGACCTAGAAGACGAAGAAATATTGCAATTAATGGGTGAAGGTGTTGGTTTCGAGAGTCATCCTCCTGCTACCACTATTAATATAGCAACCATTGATAATGGTCAGTTAAAATGGGTTAACGTAGGAGACTCTGGGTTGATGGTAATTCGGGATAAGAAAATAGTTCATAAGTCCATACAGGGAAGAAGGAACATGTATTCTACTGATGCAGTAGCTATTAAGAAAGGGAAAGATGTAAAAGAATACACTACAATCTCGGCCACCTGTAGTTCTGATACATTTCAATTACAAACCAAAGACATTGTCTTTTTGTATACAGATGGTTTAACTGATAATTTATCTCCTGGCACCATTCTTCAACTTATTAACGATAATGCCAAACTACCTATACCAAAAATCATAAAAATTGTAGTAGACGCAACAGTTAAGGCTAGTCAAGGTAAGCGCAATGCAAGCGGTTTTGGAGGTAAAAAAGACGATATAACGGCACTTATGTATATACATAAAGATTAATAATTGCAGATTAAGTTTTTCTATGGGTATGTGGGAGGGAGCATAACAAATAAGAATTAGCCTCCCAAAGAAGGCTAATTCTTATTTTAAGAAATGAGGTTTGAAGGACCTATTTTAAATGTAAGAATTATTCTCACTGACAAGCTTAAAGTTTAATTTTTACTGTCTGTGAGATTAAATATTGACTACTACAAATAATTTCCTATATACAAGGCGGACCACATAGACACAATATTCTTGTTTTTTAAGGTTTCTAATTGGAAATAAGGAAATTTACCCCTCTTCCTGGCCATATCTACTCGTTAAATTCAATGAATCAGATTGTTTATTGAATAGATCATAAGTGGCATAAGCCGCTAAAACCGATTTTCTAGAAAAAGCAATGAGTTTGTAAATAAAATTGTGTAAATGCTTATTATTAACTAATCTAACGGATTAAATCGTTAGTTATAAATGAGTCATAAGCAATGGAACAACAACAAATAAATATAGATCCAAATCTACTAAATGAATTGTCGAAGTCTATTAAGAGTGAAAAAGATTTAGCTATTCTCAGCAAGCAACTATTAAAAATCACGGTAGAACGTGCTATGGATGCAGAATTAGAGGATCATCTTGGCTATGAAAAGCATGCTATAGAAGGCAGGAACACGGGAAATAGCCGTAATGGTTACTCTCCTAAGCGATTAAAGGGTGATTTTGGCGAAATGGAAATTAATACGCCACGTGACCGAAACAGCACGTTCGATCCTCAAATCATTCGCAAAGGGCAAACTCGCTTCACTGAATTTGATGAACAAATTTTGGCTCTTTATGCTAGAGGGATGACTACCAGAGATATTTCAGATACATTCAAAGAGCTGTATGGTACAGAGGTATCACACAGTTTAATTTCGAAAGTAACTGAATCTGTTATTGAGGAGATTACTGTTTGGCAGAATCGTCCATTAGAAACAGTATATCCCATATTGTATTTAGATTGTATCGTTATCAAGTGTCATCAAGATAAACGCGTAATCAACAAATCAATTTATTTGGCATTAGCCATTAATTGTCAAGGGCAAAAAGAATTACTTGGTTTGTGGATAGCAGAAACCGAAGGTGCAAAATTTTGGCTCTCAGTATTAACTGAGTTAAATAATCGTGGCATTAAGGATATTTTTATTGCTTGTGTTGATGGATTAACCGGATTTCCAGATGCTATTAATACAGTATTTCCAAAAACCAAAATTCAGTTATGCATTGTTCATCTTATTCGTAATTCGTTACGTTATGTACCCTATAAGGACATGAAGTCCGTCGCATCGGATCTTAAAGTTATTTATCGCGCTATTTCTCTTGAGCAAGCGGAAGAAGCACTTCTTATTTTTAGTGAAAAATGGGATAAAAAATATCCAGCTATTAGTCGTTCATGGCATAAAAATTGGAGCAACATTATAACTATTTTTGACTATCCTGATGAAATACGAAAAATTATTTATACGACCAATGCCATTGAATCACTCAATAGCGTTATTAGAAAATCTATCAATAACCGTAAAATTTTTCCTAATGACCAATCTGCATTAAAAGTAGTATATTTAGCCATACAGAAGGCATCACAAAAGTGGACTATGTCTTTACATGATTGGAGAGCGGCTCTGAATCGATTCGCTATCGAATTTGAGGGAAGATTCTCCTAAAAAACGGCACTTACACAAAATAATTTACAGGCTCAAAGCAATACCAACTTCTATTACCTCCTGGACATGAGGATATTGTAGTATTTCAGTATGATAGGCTTGTGCTTGTATTTGCGATAAGGCCAGTTTAGAAGCGCTTTCTAATTCTTCTTCTTTCCGAACCTGCTTAAATTCCAATAGCAGCGCCTTGGAACCTTCTTTTTTAGGTATTAACAGCAAGATCATAACGACCTAAGCCACTTTCTCTATTGGAGCGTATATAATGGGTGATACCCAAACTGGCTAACATCCCTAACACAAGAGCATGGTAAAACCCTTCTGATCTATTACTTTTTTGTGTATCAAAATAGCTAACACTTCGACGTAAAAAGGAGCTAAGCTGTTCTACAAAAGAAGGAACGTCACCAGCTACCAAATGTTTCAAGAAAGAATCATATTGCCGCTTTCTCTCAAACTGATTAATGAACCATTCTTGAAAAAATGTACTATAGAGTCTCCATATTTCATAATTGGGTAGTCTGACTCTACAATCATATACTGTAGTATAGGCACTTAAACTACTGCTTTCAAAGGTTAAATAGCCAGCAAACAATAAAAGGCTCCAAAAAGATGTATCATCTTTATCTAGGATATCAAAAGCAAGGTGTTTGTTGATAGATATATCTAAAGATTCCCCGCGCATCAACTGTTCGAACTGTTCTTTGATATCAGAATGAGCAGTAAGTACCTTTTGTTCAATTAAGTTATTATTACCCGTATTCACCCAATAGACATCAAAACGACCTGATTTATTGATACAAGAAATAATAGACCAAGGGTTGTACATGACTAAATTCCCTACCCTATAACCATTGTACCAACTTTTTACTTCCTCCATAGCAGCACTAAGACCATGTTCTTTAAATAAATAGGAAACTTCCGTTTCACTAAATCCAAAGTGTGCGCTATATTCTTCATCTAGCAAGGTATAGGTCTCTAGATTATTCAATCCAGAAAGCATACTATCTTTAGAAACACGCAATATGCCCGTTAAAACGCCTCTTTCTAGTGCATTATTATCCTTTAAAGCAGCACTAAATAGATTACGCATAAATGCGACCATCGCATCCAAATATTCCTTATTACCGTAAGCTTTGTTGAGTGGGGTATCGTATTCATCTATCAAAATATAAACTTTTTGACCATGGTGTTGGTAGAGGCATTGACTAAGGAGCTTTAAAGATGATTCTAATTCTTGCTGATTGGATTGCTTATTCAGGATAGTATGTAATTGTCCTAGCTGTATTTCATTAATTTTATTGCTTTTTAACAAGTAGGCATATGCACTATAGACCTCTATGGTCAACCTATACACCGAATTGTACTCACCTTCAAAATTATCTGCATGAACATCCTTAAAACTGATCATAATAATCGGATACTTACCTTGATGTTGATTAATGTAGCTACCACCATCTAACTTGCTAATCACTAAATCATCAAATAAGCCTTTTGTATTTACGCCATTCACTTCTTCTGAAAAAAAATGCTGCAGCATAGACATATTGAGTGTCTTTCCCCAACGGCGAGGGCGTGCGATTAGCGTAACCTTCTCCCCTTTGCTCAGGAAATCAGCAATCATGACTGTCTTATCACAAAATAGGTAATCCCCTTTTACTAACTCTTGAAAGTTACTAACCCCAATCGGTAATTTTTTCATGATGAGCATATTTAAAACTATGCAATCTATTTAAATATAGGTTATGATAACTAGCGACTTAATATAAATTGATTATGCTATTGCTTGACTGTAGTGATTTTTTTGAGATAATTACTCAATCCCATATGATTGCTATACCCCAATATAGCTGCTATTTTTCTAATCGAAAGGCCCAAACCAGCCAGTTCTTTGATTCGGTCAAGATCTTTATCAAACTTACTTTTTTGAATCGTCCCCTTCGGCTTACCTAACTTTACCCCTTGTAGTTTCTTAGCCTGTAAAGCTTCTTTGGTTCTTAGACTCACTAGATCACGTTCTAGCTCAGCTAACAGAGAAAATATCGTTACAATGATCTTAGAACTCAGACTGTGTTTGTTCAAATCTAACCCTTGCTTAATGGCCATGATTCGGATCTTTCTTTTAATCATTTCATTGATTAGATGAATCACTTCTGAGGTACTCCTACCCAATCTACTGATTTCAGTAATAATGATGGTGTCTCCATCTGATAACTTACCTAGTAATTCATCGATTCTTCTTTTTAGCCGATCCTGTTGAGAAGAGATTTGGGTTTCTATTATATCATCAATGGTCAGCTCTTTTTTTCTAGCATATTCATAGAGTTCCAGCTTCTGATTGTTTACATCTTGTTGACTGGTCGAAACACGAATATAGGCAATGGTTTTCATCTGGTAAAAGTGGAGTGTAAACAATTAATATAAATATCTATATAATTTACAGAATGTATAACAGATATAAAGTGTTTTACCTATACAAATTGTATAAGTAATAACGTTTTTAGTGTACAGAAAGTGCTTCCTAAATCCTAACTAGACCCTTAACTTTCTATATAACCCTTTAGATGATATTGTAGCACTTACAGGTTTATCTATCAAACAAGTAGAACAACTCATGCAGGCTAATTAAATTTTGTAAATTTATCTATTCTATTTTGCAGTAGGCATCACGCCTATACATCCCTAAATAAAAAGAAAAGGATATGGATTCTAAAAAAGAAGATAAAGCACTTCGCACAAGGCAATAAAGGACTATTTAAGGAATGTATTATTTATAGGGACAAAACATATAAATGGAAGAAATATCCAGTTATTTGGTTGAATTTCTCAAAGTTAAGTGCTAAAACAGGCGCATCACTGGAGGCTAGTTTAGTAAAAAAATTATATGACATCGCTGATGATTATGATATAGATAAATCTAAGATGCAACCTATCATTGGGTCACCAACGGTGAACGACTCACTTAATGACTTGATTAGGGCACTGCAACAATTAGGTGGTAATTATGCCTCAACCATATGCGTGAATAGATTTTTTATCGGCGACCATTAGCGCTTTAACTTGACGAAATGAGAACAACCGCCCATTAAAACGATTTTTATTGTAAAATCTATAATAAAAATTTGCAAATTAAATATAAATATATTATACTAAAATGTTTTTTAGAGGAAAAGTATCTTAAAATATTTTAACTTTTGCTTAGCTTATGTTTAAGTATAATATCAAAAAATACATTTTTTTAATAGCAGCTTGCACGCTGAGTAATTGTCAGCAATACCATCCGATGGAAATGTTGACCTGCTTGACTAAACTTTCTTCATTTATTCCTTCAGATAAAGGATACAAAGAAAGCTCCCCAGTTGCTTATGCAAAACTAGAAGTGCTACTTCCCAAATTTATTGTAGCAGTATTGCCTAGCCCCGGGGAAAATGCAGCACAAACCGATCAAATCAAGAATGCGCTAAAGAAAAGTTTTGGAGAAGATATTTCTGTCATTCAAATAAAATCAATAGAAGGTTTAAAACCAATAGATATAGAAGAAGAGCTAAAGATAGAACAGTATACAAAAGAAATTTTCAATGAAATACTCTGTACCTTAGCGGATAGATTCCATATCAAATCCTCGCTCAAATTCCAAAAATATAATCTGCCCATCCATATACTTGGTTATGAACAACCTAAATTGGTGGCTAGCATCAAAGCACAAAACTACAACTTGTTATCATCTTCATTATGCAATATTAAAACCCTATCTGTTGCAGATCCAGTTGAGGATAAAAAGCTCATTAAGAATGATATGACAATACACTTTTTTAAATACGATGAAAATAAAAATATACCGGGTTATATAGATTTTTTAAAGCAAGAAGGATAAAGAGATCATCATCTCCCATCTAAAAACCGCGCAAAAGCATCGCGCCCAGCATAACTTACTCTATCTTTTAATGCTGACTCAATATGCAATAAACGATTGTATTTCGCCACGCGATCTGTACGGCAGACCGCACCTGTTTTAATCTGTCCGGTATCTGTTCCCACCGCCAAATCAGCAATGGTAGTATCCTCTGTTTCCCCAGATCGATGGGAGATAATAGCCCCATAATGTGCTTGCCTTGCTAGAGAAATGGTAGTTAATGTCTCTGTTAAGCTACCTATTTGGTTGTATTTCACCAGCACGGCATTCGCTATATTTTCTGCTATCCCTTTCTTTAATAGGCTGGGATGGGTCACAAATAGATCATCCCCTACCAACTGTACCCGGTGACCCAATGCTTGCGTAAGTTGCTGCCAACCTATAGCATCCATTTCTGCCATACCATCCTCTATGCTTATAATAGGATATTGGCGTGCTAAATCTACCCAATAGGCTACCCACTCCGCCCTAGTGAAAGCCTTATTTTCCATACAATACAAACCATTTGGCCTATACAGCTCAGTACTAGCCACATCTAAGCCTAAGTAGATGTCTTGGCCAGGGCTATAGCCAGCTTGGGTAATCGCTTCTAAAATAGATTCAATGGCCTCTTTCGTACCAGATAGATTTGGGGCGAAGCCCCCTTCATCACCTACATTGGTCGTGCAGCCCTTTCGCTTTAAAAGCGCCTTTAAAAGATGAAAAATTTCTACACCCGCACGCAATGCTTCACTAAAAGAAGCAGACCCTAAGGGTAGAATCATAAACTCTTGTATAGCAAGCTGATTATCTGCATGTAGGCCACCATTTATAATATTCATCATAGGTACCGGCATCCTATATCTTGCATCAGATGGCGCACCCATTAAACTAGCAAAGTATTGATATAAGGGCTGTTGACCATGTAGAGCAGCGGCTTTGGCAATGGCTAAAGAAACAGATAAAATGGCATTAGCACCTAAGTTTTGCTTATTGGACGAGCCATCAAGCGCCACCATTAAGCCATCCAAACCAGCTTGATCATCTATATCTTTTCCCATTAAACTTGGGCCAATAAGGGTACGCACCTGTTCTACTGCTTTTAAAACCCCCTTGCCGTGATAGCGATTTGGATCCTTATCTCTCAGCTCTACTGCTTCAAGTGAACCAGTAGAAGCCCCAGAAGGCACACTCGCATATCCTTTTTCCCCTGATGCCAAACTTACTTCAGCTGCTACGGTTGGGTTGCCCCGCGAATCTAAGATTTCATAGGCAGTAATTGCACTAATTTTTGACATTTTTACTCATTTTACATATTAAGAAATAGATCATAAAGGCCAACTCACCTAAAACGCAGCAAACTTTTCCCTGTCATTTCTTTAGGGGGTTGCAAGTCTAATAGAGCTAATAAGGTTGGTGCCACATCTGCTAAACTACCAGATATGGCTAGACTAGCAGGGCGGCCCATGTAAAGCAATGGAACAGGTGCTAGGGTGTGTGCGGTATGGGGTTGTTGTATCGCCTCATCATACATACATTCTGCATTGCCATGATCGGCTGTAATAAGGGCTTCTCCCCCTTGCTTTTGTAATGCAGCAATAATGCTTCCCATACAGCCATCTACAACAGCAATGCCTGCTTCCGTAGCCTGTTGATTGCCTGTATGGCCCAACATATCCGGATTGGCAAAGTTGCAAATAATTACATCATAGGCCTTCTGTTCAATGGCTTTAACCACTTGATCGGTAACTTCTAGTATACCCATCTCAGGCACTACATCATAGGTAGCTACCTTTTTAGAAGGAATCAGTAAACGGGTTTCACCAGGAAAGGGCGCTTCAATAGCTCCATTGAAAAAGAAGGTAACATGGGCATACTTTTCTGTTTCTGCAATACGCAGCTGGGTAAAACCCGCTTGGGCCAGGTAGGCACCTAAACCATTTTGTATAGACAAAGGCGGAAAAGCAATACGACTAGGGATATCAGCTGCATAGGCGGTTAATGAAACAAAATCCCCCAAACGGGGGAAAGCCGAACGGTTAAAGTGTGCGCAATCAGGATCAGTTAAAGCACGGCTAAGCTGTCTTACTCGATCTGAACGAAAGTTCATAAAAAAAACCACATCACCTGAATCAATCGTTATAGCTAGTTGACCTGGTGTATATACAGCAGTAGGTTGTACAAACTCATCGGTTTCACCCCGTGCATAAGCGGCTTGCAACCCGCTTAAAGCCGTTGAAGCACTATAAGTAGATTGACCGGCTACTATACAATTATAAGCCGCTTGGGTACGCTCCCAACGATGGTCTCTATCCATTGCATAATAGCGACCAGTCAGGGAAGCAATGGTACCTAGCCCTATTTGGTCACATTTGTTTTGCAATAATTGAATGGAAGCTGCGGCACTCATAGGTGGTGTATCACGCCCATCTAAAATGGCATGGATATAACAATTTTGTATAGCCTTTTGCGCACATAATGTTAATAAAGCAGCTATGTGGTTTTCATGGCTGTGCACGCCACCAGGCGACAATAGCCCGATTATATGAACAGATGTCTGCGCATCCTTTGCCTTGCGTAAGGCAGATAAAAATACTGTATTATTAAAGAAATCACCTGTTTCAATGGCTTTATTCAAACGGGTTAAATCCTGATCCAGCACACGACCTGCTCCAATCGTCAAATGGCCAACCTCAGAATTACCCATTTGGCCTTCTGGCAAGCCTACTGCATAGCCAGATGCATCCAATAGAGTATGCGGATAGGTCTGCATGAAATGATCCCAATAGGGCGTCTTTGCCGCCGCAATAGCATTATAACGGGTTTGCGCAGCATGGCCCCAACCATCAAGGATCAGTAAAAGAATAGGTTTAGGTCTCTTGAATGTACGCATAGCATCTAAAAAGAAAGTTGAATGATGGATATATAGATCCCTTTCCTAGACTAAATTTTTAAGCCTACGCACCGCTTGATCTTTCAAAAAGATCCATTTGCCACGAGGGATACGCTGCTTAGTAAGGTGGGCATAACCTACCCTATCCAATTTATCGACTAGATAACCCAAATGGCCAAACATTCTTCTAATAATTCGGTTCTTACCCATATGGATCACCACACCTACTTGGGTTGGGTCTTGCGCTACTATAGCCACCCGATCTACCTTTGCCAGACCATCTTCGAGTAAAAGGCCTTCTTGAAGAAGCTGTAAATGTTCAACTTGTATAGGCTTGTTCAACACTACATGATATAATTTTTCAACCCTGCTAGCAGGATGCGACAACTTACGCGCCAAGTCCCCATCATTGGTTAGGAGTAATAGGCCTGTAGTATCATAATCCAAGCGACCAACGGGATAAATACGCTCAGCACAATACCTTTTGCTAATAAGATCTAAAACGGTTTTTCGGCCCTCAGGACCTTGAACGGTAGTAACATACCCCCTAGGCTTGTTTAAAAGTATATACCTTAACTTTTCTATATGCAAAGTAACACCTTTATACGCAACAACTGCATCGATGGGTATCCTGGTACCTACCTTTTGTACAACTGTGCCATTAACGGTAATACAACCTGATTGAATCAGTTGATCCGCCTCCCTCCTAGCACAAACACCCGCGTTACTTATAAACTTATTTAACCGTATTAAAGATGAAAGACAAGGCTTACTAGAATAATCTTCCATAAAGAACAGATAACCAATATAATTTGTCTATTGGATTTGTTTTTTTGTATTTAACTTTGCATCCACCGCATACATGGTATGGGGCACTACTTTTAAACGCTCCTTATCTATAACCTTTCCTGTTAAGACACAAATTCCATACGTACCATTTTTAATGCGTTGAATAGCAAGTTCAATTTGTTTGATAAACTTTTGTTGACGTTCCGCCAATTGACCTACATTTTCTGTCTCTATTACTTCTGCATTTTCCTCAAAGGCTTTACCAGCAGGCTCAAGGCCCGCCTCTTGACGACTCAAAACCTTTTCCAATACTTGAAGTTCATGGTTAGCTTTTTCTAATTTTTCTAAAAGAATTTTTTCAAAAAATCTTAGATCCTCAGATGAATATGCTTCCTCTTCCATAACTTTTTGATCTTAATTGTAAGTAATCTAAAGCAACAAATTCAAAAATTGCTATTGCTATTGTACACTAAAGCAAGCTGGTAACCTACGCCACCTTATTGCTTAATCTTTTTAGCTGACGAATAAAAGTTTATCTATAGGCTGTTCCAAAGCAATTAACATTCTACCACAATGCTCGCAAAGTACTATTTTATTGCGCTCATATACGCCTATTTTTTGCTGAGGAGGAATGACTATACAACAACCACCACAGGCGCCTTTTTTAATAGGGACTACAGCCAAATTATTAGGCACATTGTTTTTAATCCTTTCATAAGCAAGATATAAAGGCTCACCTAGCACGGCTATTACAGTTTTTCTTTTTTCGTGCAAGGCAGACTCCTCTTTTTCACTTGCCTTTAAAATCAATTGCAGCTCTTCTTTTTTTAAAACTAAATCAGCTTTTTTTGATTCCAATAGTTTAGAAGAGGCTTCTAAATCAGCTTCTTCTTGCTCTATATTTCTATAAGCAGTATGTAGAAATTTTTCTGCAAGTTGGATATCCAATTTATGTAATTCAAGCTCTTTAGTAATGGCGTCATACTCCCTATTGTTTCGGACTTCCATTTGCTGAGACTCATATTGCTGGAGTTTTTTTTCAGTTTGCTTGATAAATGCTTTCTTGTTGGCTACTTCTTCTCGCAGTGTAGTCAACAGCGATGCACGTGATTGGATGGTTGTAGATAAAGTTTCTATATCCCTTTCTAAGACATATACCTCCTCTGGAAGGGTGCCTCTAAGTTTTAAAATATCATTAATATGCGTATCAGTTTCCTGAAGTTCATAGAGCTTAGTCAATTTAATTGCAATATTTTTATCCATTGGTTAGTCATTAATGTGATGCACAGGATTGGTAATAGTTTTACAGCGCAGTATTACAATATTATTAAATTCTTTTGACAATAATGCAAGTATTAGTTTTTTTAGGCCTAATCGGGTAGCATCATACCCTACATCAATCAGTAATGTTTTACCATTAGCTTCTAAAAACTGCTCATACTGTAAACCTGTTGTAATAAACGCATCTATTTTTTTGTGCAAGACTTCTTTAAGCAACCAGCCACCATTGCCCGCATAAATGGCAACTTTTTTGATAGGCCGGTCGAAATAGTTGGTGTGCTGAAGGTGGGATAAAGTCAATTTTGTTTTGATATACTTTAAGAAATATTTTTCTGGCAACTCTATAGGCAAACTACCTACTACACCACTACCTATATGGTTTACAACTACTTCCACCTGTTCTAAATAGTAGGTAACCTTTTCATAAGGATGTGCATGCAATAAAGTTTGAATGATTTTTTCCTTACAAGGCATGGGGACTATAAAAGCAAGCTGGCTTTCTTGTGAAAATTCTACCTTTGCAGTAGAGGAAACATGCGATAAAGACCCTGACCCTGTTGCGCAATGCAGATTAGCTGCAACACCTGTTAGATTTTGAGTGGCCAATACAGCCCCTACTTGACATAAAGATTGAATGAGATGCTTTTCTGCATGAGGCGGCACAAAAGTAGTAAGCCTATGCAGCATTACCTTATGAGGAATAATCGGATGGGTCTCTTGTAATTCAATAAAACTAGCCATCCTATGGCTCGTTCCTCGACCGAAATGATCTAAATTGGTACTCAAAACATAAATGGTAAGTCCATGCTTTATCGCCTTGATCACACATCTACCGGCATAAGTTTCTGGAATGATTTGAGCCAATGGTTCAGTAAAGACAGGCTGGTTTACAATTATAAAATTGCATCCTTTTTCGATAGCCTCATCCAATACCTTTTCTGTTATATCCAAAGAAATCAATATACCAGTCACTACATGATCTATATCACCAACTATAATACCGGATGTTGCCACACTACTCTGACCTTGCAATTGCACTTTTTGCTCCAAGTAGCTTACTACATCGGATATAGTAACAGAAGTGTCGCTATATCTTGGTGCTTTTATAGTCATCGTGGTGTTATATATAGGCAAAATATATTCATACAACATGGACCTGTTTAGATCTGTATTATAGGTAATATAAGAAATATATCGTTATTTGTGTAATAGTTTCAATGATTTTTTATTATTAAGATGGCCTCTATGTTTTCGTTATGGTTGCGAATATTGAGTTGGGTGTATGGTGGGGTAGTTATATTGCGTAATTTGCTATATAGGAAAAATATTAAAAAAAGTGTTGTTTACAAACAACCCAAAGTGATTGGTGTAGGAAATCTCTCATTAGGTGGCACTGGAAAAACACCTTTGATCATCTATTTAGCCCGATTGCTTTCTAAACAATATGTTATAGCGGTTCTTAGTAGAGGGTATAAGCGGAAATCGAAAGGCTTTAAAGTAGTCCATACGCTAGAATCTGCTGCAACAGTGGGTGATGAGCCTTACCTTGTGTATAAACATTTTCTAGACAACCCTAATGTGGTGGTTGCCGTTTGTGAAAATAGAGTAAAAGGGGTTGCCAAAGTTATGGAATATAGACCAAGTGTCGAAGTGATTCTTTTAGATGATGCTTTTCAGCATCTTAGGTTAACGCCTCACTTGAATATTTTATTGACTACCTTTCATCAGCCTTTTTTTAAAGACAATCTATTGCCTTTCGGTCGATTGCGTGAACCACGTAAAGGGGCATCACGTGCTGATATCGTATTGGTAACCAAAAGCCCGCCAAATTTAAGCCAATCAACCATTGATGCCATCAAAACGGAGATACAAAAATACCATACCAAAAAGGTGTCGATTTTTTTTACACATACGGTCTACCATAATCCTATCGCCATGGAAAGCGGCCAAAAGAATAAATTACCTAGCGTCTTATTGTTGGTTACGGGTATTGCAGATCCCCTACCCTTGCGCATCTATTTGGAAACAAATGGGCATAAGGTGACCCATCTGATATTCCCAGATCATCATTGGTTCAATGATGCGGATATAGTAAAGATGATCCGCCTCTTTCATAGATTAAGTCATTCAGATAAAGCGATTGTTATAACAGAAAAAGATTATGTAAGATTAACAGCGCATCGTTGGATGCAATTGTTAGCGCCATTACCTGTATTTTATATTCCTATAGAAATAAGCTTTGCACAAGACACACAAGAAACTTTTGAGGCAAAAATCAGTCAAGCTTTACTTTCCTAGTCTGATATAGACGACTCATTTTTACAAAATTTATTATACCTTGCAGTCAAAGCCATGGTATGATATGATCATCAAATGGAGCCAATAGGCGGCATATGGCTTCCGAAAGCCGATATATAGCTGATATATAATTTTTTAAGTAGTAAATCACAATGGTGCATCTTTCGATTTGGTGGCGGTATTGTTTATTTTTTTTAGTTTTTTTTCTACCATTTAGCGCTAATGGCAATGAAAAAGCTGAAGATATTTTTGAAAAACCTGAAGAAGAAAAAGTTGAAGCAACTTCTACCTTTTTTATAACACCACGAGATGTAAAACAAAACTACAGAAGGTATCACCGGATCGATCGCTCTGTAACCAAGATGGACCGTTTTACAGTTGCAGAACGACACAACTACAACTTTCAAGATCTTGGTAACCATTGGACAGCTGCTCAGCACATTTTTTATAAATTACCCCAACAGATAGGCGCAACCTATGGGCTCTCTGCCTACGATTTTTATTTTCAGCACCCTGAAGACATACGTTACTATCATACACACAAAGCATATCTATATTTCAATGTTGTACTAGCCAATCTAAGTAGTTTTATATTTAATGCCTGCTATACCCAACGATTGCTTGAGAACTGGCACATAGGTACAAATTGGCAAGGTACCATGGCAGAAAATGAATGGCCACATAGCAAAGATGATAAGATTGTTAACGCCTCTCCACATTTTAATATTTTTACCCACCTCAAAAGCTCAGATGGGTGCTATCACTTATTTACGAGTTGGGCGAATATGCAGTATGTGACTAGAGAAACGGGTGGCGTACGCTCAGTACCCTCACGTAAAAAGCAATTTGAATTTCAGGAACAAAATCCAAGTAAGCGCTACAAATCTTCTTTTCCACTATTAGAAGAGGAATACATGGAAAACAAAATTAACAAAGAAAGTCAATGCATCCATAAAGAACTTAGACGGAATTTTTACCTCTACCACCATTATGAGTTTAGCAAAACACTACAATTGTATCATGAACTGCATGACAATCGTAAAACCAATCTATCCACTATTGAAAAACCAGATGCACCATTATTAAGTTTTATAGCTGCGCCTGATGCATCTTACAAAGATCGCCACAGTGCGGTAATGAAATCCCTTGGCAATGAAATAGGCATGAAAGGGGACATAGAACAACCCCATTTATTCTATTCACTACATTACAGACACGAATACATTCGTTTAAATTGTGACTTCTCTAACCCTAAAGACATAGAACACAACCGTCCTTTACAAGAAGCAAAAAAAGAACACGAACACGAACATTACCTGGGTGGTAATACACGGTTGAACCTTTCCGAACATAGGAAACTTTGCATAGACGGAGCCTATCTTTTGCAAAAGGGAGGCTACCATAGACTCAACCTAGCTTACGAAGAGAAATTCTTTAAAGTTTCTGGCCATACCATTAAGCATAAAGTACCCTATATAGTAGCTGGCTATAGCAGCAGGCTATGGAACAAAGATTTTATAGCACCATCTGCACGTGCAATAGATGCAGAGATATGGTATAATTGGCCCCATATCACCATCCATCCCATCCTATCTTTTAAAAAGATCAACAACCATATCTTTTATACAAAAGCACTGTCAAATATAGATGACCATTGCATTGCTGAACCGATGCAGGCTACCACACCTATTTATCTACTTTCCTTAGAAGCAAACTTAAATTTTTGTTTCTTCTCTTATTTTCATTTTGACAACACCTTTACCATCCTAAAGGATCTAAGCAAAGAAAGCAAAATTTTTAAAGGCTATATCCCCCCCTATATCTATACAGGCCGGTATTATTATGCACACCAACCCTATGATAAAAAGATGGATATAGAAACAGGTTTAAATATACATTTTAAAGAGCTTTATTATGGAGATGGCTACGATGTAATCGCGCAACAATTTTACCGCCAAAATAAATTCGCTGTACAAGGGAGACCTATTGTAGATATTTTTTGTAATGTGCGCATCAATAATCTAAAGCTCTCTTTTAAGTACAGCTACATCAACGCGTATTTTTATAAACCAGAAGCCTATTTTGCCACACCATTTTATCCTGGCCTAAAAAAAGCAGCTGATATTGGTATACATTGGTCTTTCTTTGACTAGGTGCTTCTATCCATTCAACCAATGGTGGGGAGGTAGGTAATCGTTAGATACTAACTTATGAAAGTTACTGACCCCAATCGGTAATTTATATTTATTCATATTAACATAGGTCGTTTTGGATTAGCCTATTTTATTTAACTTTGATAATCAGTACTATTATTTATTTTAGATAATCGATTCAAAAAAAGAGCTTAAAAAAGCCCCTTTATGGTTTAAATTTTGAAGTAAGAATAAAAAGTAAAACACTAAATTAACTTTAACAAAGGAACCAATCATGAATGTATCGAACATTTCCGTTATTTTTTTATATGCTCTTCATGTATTTCATAATCCCAACTATCTATCATCCTGGTTTCCTCATTGAAATTAATACCCAATAGTATAATCGCTTTTTGCCTGAGTAAATAAGGTTTATAATACCCGTTTGCTTTGATTTGTGCTAAGGCTATTTTCCCGTTGGATTTATACTTTATTTCTATAATATATATAGCTGTTTCTAATTCTAAAACAATATCTGACCTACCTTGGCTAGAAGCTGATTCACTATGCATCTGCATTTTTCTACCACCTAAAAATCCCAATCCTTGCAGCAGCATATGTAAATTGCTATGGTATTGTTTTTCTTGCTTGGTATCTATATAATAGGGAAGTGTGGAAAAAGCCGTATTGATATGTTCTATAAACATTTCAATTTTTTTATCAGCTAGTGCGCTTCTAATTCTATCCCGCTCTTGTAAAAAATAATCCTTTACACTCTTTTCCAAACTGGATTGTATACTCTTCTGAAAAGAGGCCTCTATTTCTTTGTTAGGGAATTTTAGGATATATAGCCCAGTAAAATCATCATAATTGTGAATGGTTAGATACCCCGTTTGAAACATTAGCGACTTTAAACTAATCTCACTCCTACTGCCTGTATACATTAGGTCTTCTCTAGTGGCTTCTATTTGCAAATTATCTGACTGAAATTCAAACCTATCAGGATCTGCTAACATCTGATTAATCAGTATAGTTGGACTACCTGATTCATACCAGTAATTTTCTAATTCTCCACTCTTTAAAAACTTTAATGTAGACCAGGGATTATAGACACTTATACCATCCTTATGGAATCTATATCCATTGTAATGTGTTGCCATACGCTCCATTACTGCTGCTTTAGTGATTTTTTTATCATTATTTAGACTCCATTCTAAAGCGATACTTTCTAAATAGACTGGAAAAGTAGATAAGATTTCATCTTGGGTGTACCCAAACATCGCATCAACATTTTTGAAAATCGTAATATCGTCTAAATGATTGGCCCCTGAAAATACATCGGATAAACTAAATTTGCTTACGCCAGTGATAAAGGTGAGTTGAAAGTATTCATTGAGTGACTTTAAAGTCATAAAAAAATCTTTCATCACTTTTATATTGGCCTTTTCTAGGTCAGAGCCTTTGGTTAGATGAACTATAGGTGCATCGTATTCGTCTATAAGGACTACTATTCTAGCTTCATAATGCAATGATTTGATCGCATTACTTGAACGGCTTAAGTCCGCTAACTGAATGACTAAATCTTCCAAAATATCCTTTACAGTGTGCGCTTCTATTACTAGGTCATATAGAGATGCTATTTTTTTTAAGGCTCTTTTGATCGATTCTTTTAGTTCTTCAGGTGTGTCATTGGTCAATCTAGAGTGATCCAGTTTAATCACGGGATATTTCTTCCATTCATATCCATTTTCTGGTTTACCTATATAGCAATCTTTAAAAATTTCTTTTTCTCCGCTAGCTATAGTAGCCAGTGTATTGATGAATAGTGATTTCCCAAATCTGCGAGGCCGGGCTATAAATACAGGATTTTCTTTTTCTATTAGTTCTTGAGCATACCGGGTTTTATCTACATAATAGCCTGTTCTGATAACCCTTTCAACATCTGAGTATCCAATAGGCAGTGCATATATCTTGCGCATCATTTTATCTTTTTTGATTTCTTTTTCTCTCTCTTTCATTGATTTCGTATGTTATCATACTTATATCTTAGTAGCAAATATAAAGCGGTGTTGTCTAATTCCTCTTCATTAGGTGCATAGATAAATGATAGTAATGAGGTTATTGGCCTATGACTATTCTTAAATTTCTTTGTACACGTGATGAATACATCATGGACTTTAGCTCCATTTAATACCCGAACACCTTTTGAAAAATTCCCTACAACTACGTACCTTAGTATAGTGAATGTTTAGTTTAAACCATTCCTTTTAACCGCTTATGTTCCATTTTAGATTGTTTAGCCTACTTTACGCCATTTTAAATCAGCGTATGCGCGCAAAAAAACCATTTTGGGTGTTATATCTATTGAGTTGTATCGCTCCTTTTAGCACCCATGCTACGCCCCAGCAAGCTGGGTACTCTATTATAGAACATGTAACAGATGCCCACAGTTGGCATTTTGCAACCATTTCGGGCAAACATATTGAACTACCCTTGCCCATTATACTTTATTCCTCAGATAAAGGCATAGAGTGTTTTTCCTCTGCTCGTTTTTATGACCAGAACCACCAGCCCACTGCGTATCATGGTTACCTCCTATTGGATCAAAAAATTCATTGCGTAGATCCAAATAGATCTGTCTTAGACCTATCGATTACCAAAAATATAGCTGCCATGTTTTTAAGCATCATACTGCTCGTAAGCGGGCTGCTATGGGCTACAAACAAATATCGCCGTGCGCCACTTGCTCCACCTACAGGGTGGTTTGCGGTTATAGACCTGATCATATCTTTTATAAAAAATGAAATAGCCATTCCTAATATAGGCAAGGAGCATTCTGCAAGGTTTCTGCCCTATCTATTAACCATTTTTTGTTTTATATGGCTCAATAACCTTTTGGGACTGCTTCCGGGTGGTGCCAATGTAACCGGAAGCATTTCAGTCACTTTAGTACTAGCTGCCTTCACCATTCTAATTACTATTTTTAATGGCAACAAACACTATTGGCACCATATATTTAAGCCAGAAGGCTTGCCTAATTGGCTGCTGCCTATTATGGTTCCAGTAGAAATTTTGGGCATTCTAACTAAGTTTTTTTCACTTATGGTACGGCTATTTGCCAATATTACAGCAGGCCATATTATCTTGTTAAGCATTATAGGGCTTACTTTTAGTATGAAAAGCACATGCATAGGCTTTTTCGTAAGCGTACCCCTTGGTACGTTTATGTTCCTATTAAAGCTGCTCGTTGCATTTTTGCAAGCATATGTTTTTACACTACTTTCCGCCATTTATTTAGGGCAGGCTGTTGATAAAGGCACCCATTGATATAGTTATATTTCTTAGTTTTTATGTATATTTGGCTGATGTCTTTAACAATTAAACAAACTTTTTTATGTTACCTTTATTAGATATAAGTTTATCATACGCTGGTGCCAGCATTGGCGCGGGTATTATTGCCTTAGGTGCAGGCATTGGCATTGGAAAAATTGGCGCTTCGGCTATGGAGGCGATGAGCAGACAGCCAGAAATGAGTGCAAAAATTCAAACTGCGATGATTGTTGCCTGTGCACTTATTGAAGGCGTTGCCATTTTTGGTGCAGTAATTTGTGCACTGATTGCTATGAAATAGTATTTGCCTTAGTTAGCCTCAATAGCCTCTTTTCCCCTAAATCTATAGCTGTCATGACTTTAATAACACCCGATTTTGGTATTATATTTTGGCAAACTACAACATTCTTAGTGGTCCTTTTGCTATTGTCTAAATTCGCTTGGAAGCCTATTTTAGAAATAGTACAAGCCCGAGAGCATGCAGTGGCGGGTGCCATAGATAAAATCAGTGCAGCACAAATATTAATCAAGCAAATCGAAGATGACCGAGCTAGGTTAATAGGAGAAGCGCATATAGAACGTGAGCGCATTATCGGTGAAGTATTGACCACCCAACGCGAAATCATTGCGCAAGCACATCAGGAAGGCTTAGCCATAAAGGAGCAGCTCTTAACGCAAGCCAGGGTCGAGATTACTAGAGAGGAAGCGCGTGCGCTTGAAACGGCTAGAGCCAATATCGGATCATTAGTTATTCAAGTTGCTGAAAAATTATTGGTCAAGGAACTTAGTCAAGATGCATCCCAATGGGAACTAATAGAACAACGCATGGCAAGCGATCACGCATCTGCTTAGTGCACAGAAAAGCTTAATCTATGTTTAAAAAAAAGAAGATAGCCGCACGATATGCTAATGTTTTTTTAGCCCAAGTCATTCAAAGTGGTAGCCTGAAAACCATTCATAGTGACCTCTCCTTTTTACAAGATCAGTTTAAGCGCTATCCTACATTAGACGACTTGCTCAACAACCCTACCCTACCTCGCTCCGAGAAACAAAAATTGCTTAAAGAAATTTGCCACCAAGGTCTTAGCCTTATGGTCTGGAGATTTATTGAAATAATTATAGATCAACATCAAATCGGTTTACTAAAAGAAATTTTAACTGCTTTTTCCATAGCCTATCGTAACCATCTAGGCATTCAATCTGCCATTTTAACGACCGCTGTTGCTTTACCAGAAGCTTTGATCAAAAAATTAAGAGAAGAGGTAAAAAAGTGGGTTCCTTGTAAAGAGGTCGTATTGGAGCAACAAATTGACCCCTCTATTATTGGAGGTTATATCCTTCAAATGGGTGGACTAAAACTAGATAAAAGTATAAAGCATGATCTGCACACACTACAAAGCGCTTTACATTAGGGGTAATTATTCCTATTAAAAAAACACTTAGGTCTCTTATAGCGCAAATAAAATTACAATTGAACACATGGCACAAATAAATACAGATGCGGTTACTGCAATACTCAGAGCCCAACTATCCAACTTTAAAACAGAAGTGGAACTAGCAGAAACAGGTATAGTGATGCAATCTGGTGATGGTGTAGTACGCATCTATGGTCTCTTAAATGCACAAGCAGGAGAGTTGCTTTCTTTTGCAAATGGATGCAAAGGGCTGGCATTGAATCTAGAAGAACATATGGTAGGCGCTGTTATTTTAGGGGACGCCAATTCCATCAAGGAAGGAGATGTGGTTACAAGAAGCAAGCATGTAGCTTCTATTCAAGTAGGTGAAGGCTTACTAGGCCGTGTCGTAGACACCCTTGGCCTACCTATAGATGGCAATGGGCCTATCGTTGGCGAAACATTTGAAATGCCTTTAGAACGGAATGGACCTGGTGTGATTTACCGCCAACCTGTAGATGCACCCCTCCAAACAGGATTAAAAGCCATCGACACAATGATTCCTATTGGCAAAGGGCAAAGGGAGCTTATTATTGGCGATCGTCAGTCTGGTAAAACATCCATTGCACTCGATACGATTATCAACCAACGTCGATTATTTGAGCAAGGTAAACCTATTTATTGTATTTATGTAGCCATTGGTCAAAAAGCATCTGCTGTTGCTAATGTAGTAGAAATACTGACCAGGCATGGTGCCATGGACTATACCACTATTGTAGCTGCATCCTCTTCCGCTTCCGCACCTATGCAATCCTTTGCACCCTTTGCAGGAGCAGCTATTGGTGAATTTTTTAGAGACACTGGAAGAGATGCACTGATTATCTACGATGATCTTTCCAAACAAGCAGTGGCTTATAGAGAATTATCGCTATTGTTGCGCAGGCCACCTGGTCGGGAAGCTTTTCCTGGTGATATTTTTTACCTACATGCCCGTTTATTGGAGCGTGCAGCACGCATTATTGCTAGTGATGCAATGGCTGCTTCTATGAATGATATTCCAGATACTTTAATGGGAAAAGTCAAAGGAGACGGATCACTTACCGCATTGCCTATTATAGAAACCCAAATGGGTGACGTATCTGCGTATATTCCCACCAACGTTATTTCGATTACGGATGGGCAAATATTTCTGGAAATGAATTTGTTTAATGCGGGCATCAAACCTGCGATTAATGTCGGGATTTCTGTATCCCGAATTGGCGGTGCTGCACAAATTAAAGCGATTAAAAAGGTAGCCGCCACCTTAAAACTAGATCAGGCGCAATTTGCTGAGTTAGAAGCTTTTTCAAAATTTAGTTCTGACTTAGAGGCTACTACTAAAAAAGCTATTGACAGAGGTCGTAAAAACCAAGAGCTACTTAAACAAAACCTGCACACACCTATGGCGGTAGAGGAGCAAGCTGCTATTTTATATATAGTTATGAATGGATACTTGGATACCGTTCCAATAGATCAGCTAAAAATATTTGAAAAGGAATTTTTGGAGCGATTGCGTGCCCAACATGCTACCATACTAGCCAATATTGGCGCAGGCGCATGGGACGATGAAATGACTCAGGTATTGATAGAGACTGCCAAGCCACTTCTCATAAAGTATGTAGCAAATACTTAAAGAGGCGGGTTTCTTTGTGGAGATCAACAATAGGCCTCTTTTTCAATTTAATAAAAGTAAAGCAACCCAATTACTATGGCACATCTTAAAGAAGTAGTAGACCGAATCAGTTTGATCGCCTTTACCCAACAAATCACCAAAGCGATGAAGATGGTATCTGCTTCGAAACTGTATAAAATCCAACAGCTTCTCTTACCCCTAAGGGCATATACCACACAATACATCACCATATTGGATGCTGCCTTACAAAATATAGATAAAGCTGATCTAGTTCATCCCTTGACAAGGCAAACAGCAGGCGGACGGGTGCTGTTGATAGTAGTTGCTTCCAATCGGGGGTTATGTGGTGCATTTAACAAAAACATACTTAAAGCAGCTTATGAGGAGGTTACCACCCGCCAACAAGAAGCCTCCGCTACTGTAGAGGTGCTTGTTATTGGCAAGAAAGCCTATCAGTTTTTTAAAAAGTCTAATATACCAATTATAGAGACCTATGTTGACCTTCTATCAAAATCAAATGATGAGGCAAGTAGTGAACTGACTAAATATTGTATAGAAGCTTTTCAAAAAAATAGGTATAATGAAATTCTATTGGCTTATACTGCATTTAAAAATTCAGCCAAACAAGAAGTAACCATCTTCCCCTTTCTACCCTTTGTACCTGATCTAGAAACACACTCCCCCCCTACTCGACCGCTTTATTATATTTATGAGCCTTCCCGCCAGCTATTGATCGCACAGCTTATTCCTGAGATACTCAAACATAAAATCATGCATATGCTGGTTGAATCTAGTGCAAGCGAATATGCTGCCAGAATGGCCACCATGAGTCAAGCAACTGATAATGCCGATGAGCTTTTAAAAGCACTACGCATCAGTTATAATAGGACTAGACAAGCATTAATTACCAGTTCTCTAGCAGAAATTACAAGTGGCGCAGAAGCTTTAGCAGAAGCTTAAAAGTGGGCACACTGTATCTATTCAGCTGTGTTGATCTTTTAATGTATCTATTCACGCACATGGTTGAGGCTTAAGGCCTTGCCATACAAAAGAGCAAGTGCTTTGCCTGGCTCATCAAGGTCCTTTTGTAGTGGAACAACCAACTACAGCCCAAGGCAATGGCATCATCTTAACGATTGACCAAGGCCCTTTTTCCTTTGAAAAACAAGCAGCACAAGCCATTCTATCGATCGCTTTACAAGAAGCATTTTTTACAGCCCTCCGAACCAAGCAAAAAACAGGCTATATTGTTCAAAGTGTAGATCAAGAAATAGAACAAAGATTGTTTCAAAAATTTGCTGTGCAATCAAACTCCCATCAATGTCAAGATCTTCTTTACCGTTTTGAGCTTTTTCTAGAGGATTTTCTTCAAGAAATGCCCCATGATATTTCTATTGAACGTTTTGAAAAACTCCGGGCAAACGATCTCCTTACCCTAGAACATCTATGCCCTAACTTACAAGATAAAGCGGTTTGCTTAGATGCGTTTGCTTTTGAACGCAATGGGGACTTTAAGTGGCTAGAAAAGAAGATAGAAGCAGCAAAAGCGCTCACCTACGAACACTTTTTACAATACGCTAAAACCTTTCTCTCTAGGAAAAACCGAAAACGGCTTGCCATTGCCATATCAGGAAAACTTCCAGAAAATCAGAACTTTTCGTACAAATCGCTATCTGCAAGCGAGATCTTAAAATAGGGAAAATATCTTACCAAAGCAGATTTTTAAAAAGTGTAATAAAAAACCAGGGATTAGCTAGTTTTATTATGTTTTTCATACTAAAATCACGTTTACAGCCTAGTCTTCTTGGAAATTTCCCCTTTATTTAATTTATTGCTTCTAGTAAGAGGTCTAGCATTTTTTGAATGGGTTTACCCAATATACTATGGGCTGTGCCTTTATTGAAATCAGCGCAGGCTCAATCATATTTTTTTATTCTTTTGTCTCCATGGCTACTCCTATACCAGGTGATTTTATTAAGTACGCAATAAAAGTAGGGTCTAAAACCCTAGATGCAAGCTACCCGATACAATCTATAATAGTGGATAAAAGAATCAATAAGATCCCTTATGCAAAAATAGTTGTGCATGACGGTGACCTTCAAGCACAAACCTTTTCTATAGCCAATGCTAAAATCTTTTCCATTGGCGCTACGGTTGCCATACGATCCGGTTATGGAGACAAATTAGAACAGCTATTCGAAGGTGTAGTGGCCAAATTGGCGATTCAGTCTCGGTCAACAGGATCATCTACCTTAACCGTAACCTGTAGGGATCCTGCCTATAAAACTACCCTTGCACCTAAAACGGCGCATTTTGTAAAAATCAAGGATAGTGACCTTCTAAAAAAAATTTTGAGTGGTTACAGTGGCTTAAATAGTAAAATTGAAGGAACCACTATTGTACACGAAAATATTTCCCAACATGAAATATCAGATTGGGACTTCTTAAATATCCGCGCTGAGGCAAATGGACAAATTGTAGTGGTCAATGATGGAACCATTTCCGTTAAAAAACCAAAAGCAACTGGAAAAGATGCTTTTACCTATATCTATGGTGTTGATTTTATTGACTTTAATGCTGAAATAGATGCAAAAGATCCATGGTCAACTGCTACTGCCCTCTCTTGGAATAGTAGCAAACAAAATAGGGTAGCTGAAAAGGCAAGTGACCCAGGAGAACAGTCTATGGGAGACCTCTCCTATAAAAAATTAACCAGTGCGGCCCAGCCAGGTAATGTGGCTATATCCCACGGTGGCGTATTAGATCCTCTGGAAATTAAAACGTTGGCTACTGGCTTACTCAACCGAAGCAGAATCGCTAAAATAAAAGGTAGTGTTACGGTTTCAGGGAATGCTGCATTGCGCCATGATGGTCTTATCACCATTCAAAAAGGGGCAAACCACTTTTCAGGGGATGCTTATGTATCTGGCATTCAGCATATCATATCAGATGGAAACTGGCAGACTACCTTAACCTTAGGACTAGATGCACAACGCTACATGCACAAATACCATGACATTGGTGCACTTCCAGCAGCGGGCATGATGCCGCCTATGCATGGGTTGCAGCTCGGCATTGTCAAGCAAATTACACAGGACCCTCAAAAGCATAACCGCATTTTGGTACATTTGCCTTTGGTACAAGACAAACCAAAAGAAGGCATTTGGTGTCGTTTAGCCTCATTTTATGCTACGCAAGCTGCAGGTGCTTTTTTTATTCCAGAACTAGAGGATGAAGTGGTCGTAGGTTTTATCAATGATGACATTCGATTTCCTATTATTCTAGGCTCGCTGCATAGCAGTAAACATGCAGCACCTAAAACCGTTGATCCTAAAAATCTTTTTAAATCTTTTGTCTCTAAGGAAAAATTAGAATTGAATTTTCATGACGATAAAGAAGGGCCTGAAATCATTATTAAAACACCTAAAGGAGGGCTTATTCAAATATCAGATAAGAAAAAAAGCATTGAGCTGGTAGATCAAAATGGCAATAAAGTAGTTTTAAGTAATGACGGCATTAATCTAACCAGTAGCAAAGATATCAATTTAAGTGCAAGGGCTAGTATCACTATAAAATCAGGCAAAGACGTTGTAATAAATGGTACACAAAACATAAACTTGAAAAGTATGAACATCAATGCACAAGCCTCTATGAAGGCCATTTTAAGTGGCAATGCCAGTACAGAAGTAAAATCTGGTATGGCTACCATTATCAAAGGGACTACCGTACTGATTAATTAATAGCATTATTTTGTAGATTTTTATGCCTACATCACTATATAATATAACACTATGCCACCTGCAGCTGTATTGTTAAATAAACATATGTGTCCTATGGTCACGCCAGGTGTTCCACCTGTGCCGCATGTGACTGGAGGGATGATTATGTTGGGTTGCCCCACTGTTTTAATAGGGAAGTTCCCTGCAGCAAGAATGGGAGATACAATGCTTTGTAATGGGCCTCCACCCCATCCGGATACCATTATAAAGGGATCTTTAACTGTGTTAATAGGTAAAAAACCAGCGGCACGCTTAGGAGATACAACAGGCATGGGTGGAATGATATTACAAGGGTGCCCTACGGTAATGATTGGTGGGTAAAACCCGATGCAACGAATAAAAAGCGAAGATATGGAAGATGACCACAATTTCTTGGGTATAGGATGGAAATTTCCACCTACTTTTAACCACCATAGCAGTACAGTAGAAATGGTAAATGGATTAAACGATATCAGAGAAAGCTTAATCATCTTAATGCGTACTAGAGTAGGTGAGCGCATTGTAGAAGAGAAATATGGTTGTGATTTAACGCCACTTGCCTTCCAACAATTGGATCTTAATTTAGAAACCTTTATGGTCAATAACATCAAGCAAACCATTACAGAACATGAACCCAGAGTGGAGGTACTTGATGTGCAATTGACTACACCAAATGATGGAGAAGGGGCTATTGATATTAATGTAAGTTATAAGGTTAAAAAACTAGATATAGAAGAAACGATCCAATATAGCTACCATCCTATTTTTAATAAATAGTCGTTCTCCATTCATGCTTTATGAACTATAACTTTAAAATCAGCATTATTTATAGATAAAGACTATGGAAAATACCCCACTAGAACTGGATTATCCTTTTTTAAAGGCGCAAGGGATAGCCTACATTCAGCAGTTAGCAGGCAAGAAATGGACCGACTATGGAGACCATGACCCTGGCATTACCATTTTAGAAGTGCTTTCTTTTGCGATCATGGATCTAGAATATAGAACCAACTTCTATATAGAAGATATATGGGCTAAGGATCCTGATGCAGCAGCCAATCCCAATGAACAACCCTTCTATAAAGCTGAAGAGATCCTTCCTTGCAATCCACTAACCAAGTGGGACTTTTTAAAGATTGTATTGGATGTTCCAGGAGTAAAAAATGCCAATATTTTTTTAAGTGATGGCCCAAAAGAAATTAAAGGGGGTTATAAGATTTTTGTCGATGTAGAAGGACGCATCAGCCATACGCCCCAAGAAAAAGAGGTATTAGATTTAGTTAAGAAAAGATTATATGCCCAAAGAAATCTATGTGAAGATTTCTTTCTGATTCAAACCATGGAAACACTACCTATTAGTGTGAAAGCAACCTTTGAGTTGTCCAATTGTTTGGCTTATGAAGAAGGAGAGACCATTATTGCGCATATATTGTTTGCGTTTCAAGATTTTTTTACACCACGTATTCCTTTTTATAGCATCAGTCAATTACTAGAAAAAGGTAGAACCATAGATCAAATCTTTACAGGACCACTTTTAAAACAGGGCTTTATAGATGAAGAAGAGTTAATTTATCTGAAGAATAGAGCCAGAATCTACGTAATTGAACTCCTAGAACAGGCCACTAAAATTGCAAATATCAAAAATGTATTAAACTTTGAACTCTTTATTCATGAAGAAAATACAAGAACAGCTAGCGTAACTGTACCCATATTACCAGATCGATCTTTAGTGCTTGATATTGCACAAAGTGAAATTGTGCTCTATTACAATGGTTTGCCCATCAATACAGATTGGGGAAAAGTTATTGATATGCTTGAAGATATAAAAGGAAGGGGCACATTAACAAAAGCCTACTTACAAGAGGAAAATGTTTTTGTTTTAGAAGGAAACTATAGACATTTAGAAGATCATGTTTCCATACAACAAGACTTTCCTTTACTCTATAATGTAGGGCATGAAGGGTGCACTCCATCTGAAACACCTGAAAACCAAGCTAAAGCAAAACAATTAAAAAGCTACTTAATGTTTTTTGACCAGCTTTTTGCTAATTATATGGGTCAATTGTCTAATATCAAACACACCATGGCCATCTACAGCGAAGACTATAACAAGCCTAATGGCCGCTTGCCTTTAGATGTACCTAGAATGGATACCATTATTAAGCAACCTACTAAAGAGACTGATCCAGGTAACGACCTTGAGTTTGTAGTACAAAGAAAGTACTTAGATTTGAAAAAAGAAATAATGGATAAGTCCTGTGAAGATAAAGACCAAGGCGATGAAACCTCGCAAGCGTACCGCGCTTATATCCATAAAGCATTAGAAAGTGATATTAGAAGCCTAGATAAACGGTCAAGACTATTAGACCATTTATTAGCTTATTTTTCAGAACGATTTACCATCTACTCGCTGCATCTTTATCCTAAAAATGAAGAAATGCAATTGGATGAGTTTAATAAAAATAAAGCACTTTTTTTAAAGGATTATATTGATATCAGTAAAAATAGAAACCGAGCGGCCTATATAACAGCCAATCATATAAACAACTGGATCCATCATATTCCATCTGGTTTTAAGCGACGCATTTACCGGAACCTAGGCATTAAAAGTTTAGACAAAAAGCTTTTCCACCAGGTGGTTAAAAATAGTATGTACTTAGAAAAAAAGTCCACACAATATAATTTGGATATCTTTCTAGGCAAAAATTCCCAAACAGAACATGATGATATTTTTATGTTTAGAGGAAAATATGAAAACATGCAATCTTTGGTTATGTCCTATGGCATCAATGAACACCATTACAACATTATCAAAAAAGCCAATGGTAGCTATAGCATTCTCCTTTATGTGGATAAAGCAAAAAAGAATACGATTGAACTAGTTACTGAATCGGTTATAGACATTGAGCAAGCAGAGGCTATCGTACAAAAAAGTGTAGAAGTGTTTAGGTCATTAAACAAAGCATGTGAAGGATTTCACTTAATAGAACATATTCTGCTTAGAAGTGACGATACATTAAACATGGAGCAAGACGCCTATTCCTTTATAATGACAATGATTTTTCCTGCATGGCCAGCCAGATTTCAACAATCTTCATTTAGGCATGCTGTAGAGGAAATGGTTGTAACCGAAGGCCCAGCCCACATACTTACCAATATTTTATGGTTAGATTTTGAAGATATGGAAACCTTCGAGAAGGCCTATAAATCATGGATACAGTTAAAAACTGATGCTAAATCTAATAAAGCAGAAATAGACGCAGCAGCCAAAGTATTAATGGATTTTATAGAACCTTATAATAATAAAAAAATAGATTTATGTGGATAACCGATATCCACATCCATACCCTATGGTATGGATACAGCTCATGTGCTCAATAAAAAAAGTAAGCTTAGCGTATAGGCAACCGTTTATAAAATACAAAACATCCGGCATCTTTTATATAAATGATATCTTTATAACTTTCTAAAAGCGCTCGATCACTTTTGTAAAGAATAAAAAAACAAGGTTTATCAATGGCCCCTTCTAAGCGCCAGGCTATATCTGGTTGTGTTAATCTTTTAGGCTGATCAGCATAAAAAAGAGGTGCAGCTGATTTAAAACCAATGGTCGTAAGGTATAACTCCTTTCCTTTGCATGCTTTACAAAAAGCCACCATTTCTTTTTGCGTATAAGCCTCAACCTTAGGTGCTATACGAACGAAAAATAATGCCAATGTGCAAATATTGATGCACATAAAGATGCTGATAAAAGGCACCCAACGAAACTGCAAAAGGCAATAATACGCTGCGCCTATACCTATCATATAGAGCAAGCCTGGTAGACCATCCCAGTAACTCCATACAACAGGTAGCCCCAATGCATCCTGTATATATTGATTTTTAATAAAAGAAAGCCATAGTGATTTATGTAGCATTACCCAAGGCATAATGGTTAAAGCCCCACCTATAACTAGGCCAATGACTAAAAATAGAGATACAATTCCTAGATAGATATATTTTCTATTGTAGATCCGTTGATGAAAAAAATTAGCTGCCAAAAAGGTTATGGGGAAATAAGCCATCGAACTATAATGCACAATCTTTGTACCCACTAGTGTAAAAATAACTAAGATGGTCACCAGTAAAGCTTGCATATTAGCTAAAAAATAATCATCCCTACAAAATATTTTTTCTTTCAAAAAGCAGATAGCAAAGAGAGCACTTGGAAAGCACCCCAAAAAAAGGACTACATAGTGATAGTACCAAGGTTGTGCATGGGTAGCAACAGGTTGTTGACACAGCAATAGATGGTAGGCCCAAAACGCTTTAATAAAGATCCATCCATTAGCGGCAATTTCTGGAATAAGCCAACAAGATAGAACGACTATTGCGACAAAAACAGTTAAAATAAGCAGCTTCAACTGCACGACCTTTCCGCTAAACCAAGTGTAAGATAAAGATAAGGTAGCCAGGGGTATGATAAAGGCCATAGGCCCTTTGGCCAATAGCGCGCAACCTATACATAGCCCTGCAAGACCATACAACCATTCTTTAGATGGCATGGTTGCATTTGATAAACAATAGATAGCCAGCAGCAAGAAATAATTAAAAAAAGGATCTATAATGCCTGATTTAAAATAAAAATGAGGTAAAAAAGCAGTTGCATATAAGCACATCCATAACAAACCGAACCATCTCCCCTTGTATTGCTTGCCTATGCAGTATAGCGTTGCCAGGGTCAATAATCCACACAGCAAGTTAGGAAAACGGGCACCGATCTCATTAATGCCCCAAAGATGCATACTAGCCGCTTGTAGCCAAAAGAAAAGCGGCGGTTTTTCATAAAGTGGCTCAAAATTAAAGTTTACTTGACCATAGTGGCCCGTACGCATCATTTCTCTAGTGATCTCAGCAAAATAGAGTTCATCTAAATCAAATAGATGCACCGATCCTATGCCCCATGCAAAAATGCATCCAAAACCAATTAAACAATAAACAACCCTACTATTTTTTAATCGGCAACCCCTTTCCATACCTGTATAACAAAAAATAGATAGAACGGTCCAACCAATCTGCCGCATTACAATAAATGGAAACCGTATAAACTACTATGGTAGAGATGGTACCAATCAAAGCACCTATATAGACATCTGTATAAAAATGTTGACAAAGATAAATTCTTGAATAAGCAACCAACAGGGCTAGCCCCAATAAGATGACACTGCAGATTTTTTGCTTGCTTCTAGACAACAGCTGTATAACCGATATCAACACAAAGATGGTAGCAGAGTGGCCTGAAGGGAAGCTTAAATCCCGTAATAAGGGCACACCATCTACTAGGTGCAAGGATGCATCTACAGGAAGCAAGGCTATAGGCCTTAACATACAGGTAAAAAAAACACGTTTCAACAATTGCACTACAATAGACATAGAAACAAAACTTCCCCCCATAATGATCAGCTTTCTACAACTTACACGAAACACGGCAGCTATCAATAAAAGGGATAGATAGGTAACCCCATCACCTAACCAAGTTAAATAAGGTGCTACACAATCTGCTACAGGATGGTGCCACTGCTTGAGTAGCACCAAAAAAGCAACTTTATCCAATAGGAAAAAAGGGAAGATACCGATAAGCAACAGAGCAGTAAGCAGGTAAAAAAACAACTTGTTTTCATACCAAATCATTCTAACAGCTGTAATCTTTTTCATGCAATTTTTTGAAACTGTAGATGATAATTCAGAACGAATAACCAATATAGAGATAGCTAAATAACAGATTAAAGCCTCCTGTAGAACTGTGTTTCCCATTTTTAGGTGAGAAAGTAGTTTTCATTCCAACGGTAATCCCTTTTAAATTACCCATGTTACTTAAATGATAATTTATTCCTATGGAAGGAAATGGCATCAATGAAGTATGATATTCTGCAGTTTCCCAATCTTGAGCGCTATATGCACTAATGTATAAATCCCCATGCAATGAAAAATATTTATTTACATAATATCTATAGTTTCCACCTAACCCTACTGCGAAGGCTGCCCTATCATTACAATCTTTAAAAGTTATAGCCATTGCAGACCAGGCAAAAGAACTACCATCTTCTTTGTTGCGGTTATCATAGACTATCCCGATGCCTGGATTAACTACAAAAGCGCCATTTTTATCTAAGCCACGTGGAGCTTTTCGATAGGCTGGGTTAGAAGCATTAGCTCGTATATGATAGGATATTCCTGGAATAAATAAACCTATTTCACCCCCAAGCGCATTCATTGAAAACAGAGCCACTGATAGGAGCATAACCCCTATTTTTTTTAAAAACGTACTGTTAAGCATCTTTCATTCGTCTGTCAATTAATATGACATACCTTTACTTTATTATGCTGCTTTTATCTAATTGCTCATAGAAACCAAAAACTCTTCATTATTACGTGTACCCCGCATTTTCTTCAGTAGAAAATCCATTGCTTCTGTAGAGCTCATATCTGCCATGATGTTACGCAATATCCAGATGCGCGCCAGCTCCTCTTTTCCAATCAACAGCTCTTCATGTCTGGTTCCAGAAGCAGGTACATCAATAGCTGGATAAATACGTTTATTGGCCAACTTGCGATCCAATTGCAATTCCATATTACCGGTACCTTTAAATTCTTCAAAAATCACCTCATCCATCTTAGAGCCTGTATCAATAAGGGCCGTAGCCAAAATGGTCAATGACCCCCCATTTTCTACATTACGGGCAGCACCAAAAAACCGTTGTGGTTTATGCAGGGCATTGGCATCAATACCGCCAGAAAGTATCTTTCCAGAAGAAGGGCTAACCGTATTGTGTGCCCGAGCGAGTCGGGTAATAGAGTCCAATAGAATCACAACATCCCGACCACATTCTACCATTCTCTTTGCTTTTTCTAAAACAATATTAGAAACTTTTACATGCCGCTCAGCCTGTTCATCAAAGGTTGAAGCAATTACCTCTGCTTTTACATTTCTAGCCATATCCGTCACCTCTTCTGGGCGCTCCCCAATGAGTAGCACAATCAAATAAACCTCTGGGTGATTGGATGCAATCGCATTAGCGATCTCTTTTAACAGCACCGTTTTACCAGTTTTAGGTTGCGCTACAATCATACCACGCTGCCCCTTACCAATAGGAGAAAACAAATCCATAATGCGGGTTGAATATTGACTGGCTCCATTGGAAATATGCAACTTATCATGTGGAAAAAGCGGCGTAAGGTGTTCAAAAGGAATGCGATTGCGCCCCTCCTCTGTGGTTACACCATTCATACAAATGACCTTTAAAAGGGCAAAGTATTTTTCTCCTTCTTTGGGTGGACGTATTTTACCACGAATGGTATCGCCCGTTTTTAGGTTAAACAATTTGATTTGAGAGGGAGATACATACACATCGTCTGGACTGGCTAAATAGTGATAATCAGATGAACGTAAAAAACCATAGCCATCTTGCATAATCTCTAATACACCTTCGCATTCAATAGTAGTATCCAAGCTATGCAATATACTTGCTTCTTTTTTACTCTTTTCAAACGAGGGGGGGGCCTCCTTTGGTTCTTTAGTGGAGACAACACGTTCAGTTACAACTGATTTTTCTGACTCTGCAGCCTCACTGCGCTTACCTTGTAGATTAGATTCCGCTTGTGCTTCTACTGCTCTAGCCTTCACATAACCCCTCTTGGGCAATACAGGTGGGATGCCTTCTTTTGCAGGCAATGGTGTAACAAGCGGCTCATTATGCTTTTTTTGAGCCATCTCCCCTACAGGAAGTACCGCTTGCTGATCCAGTATTTTATAAATAAGTTCCTCTTTTGAAAGTGTTTTATAGCTTTTAACTTTAAATCTTTCTGCTATTTCGCGTAGCTCAGAAATAAGTTTTTGATTGAGCTCTCCGATATTATACATGATTGAGTTAGGTGTAAATTAAATAAAGCCCATTAAAAATAATATGAACCATCCTAATGATTATTCTTAAAAATAAGTAGCAGCAACCTACTATTACATAGGCATGTAAGCTTAAGTATGTCAATATGCATTCAAAGAATACTATTTTTCAATTGATAATCAATCTATAAAATAAATTATCCAATACAACGCTTCAATACTCCACCATAAAGCTATTGTTAAGCACCAATAACTTATGGTTATAGCACCCTTTATATTAACTATTTTTAGTATATTTTAGCTACCAAGCAGCAGCAATATCTGCATTAAATAGCATATTACCTTCTTATTTATTCTGATTTCGTTTTTAAATCTAGTAAGATATAGTCAAAAATAAGGGCATTTTTTTTAGATACAGAATATACAGCTAATTAATAAGGAATGAATATCAATGTAGGACTCCGAATGCAGCCCCATGGCCAACTAACATGAACAATTATACAACTATAATTTGAAAAAGTCAAAAAAAGCAACCATTTTAAGCAAAAACAGATCGTTTTATTTAAAGTTATGTAGTTTTAAGCCAATCTTATGCTATATTAGACTTCTTTTGAAACGCTACTTCTGCTGAGGCACCGGGTCGACAAGCAAATTACCAACAGAAGTAGCACTTCAAAAGAAGTCTTAAGAAACAAATAGAATGATCGACTTACATCGTATAAGAACAGATAAACAGGCAGTAATAGATGGCCTATATAAAAGAGGGTTGTCTAATGCAGAAACGCTCGTTGAAGCCATATGCAAGCTAGATATCGCAAAGCGGGCCACACAATCCGAGCTAGACAACCTAGCTGCTACGCTTAATAAGCTGAATAAAGAAATAGGAGATGCATTGTGCCTACAAGGAGAAACGGCTTTATGGGAGGCCCAAAAAAGCGAAGTGCATCGCTTAAAAGAACAGGTCAAAGCATTAACGAAAAGGTTTCAGGAATATAAATCATCTCTATTAGAGCAGCTCTATGCACTGCCCAACCTGCCTCATGCAAGCGTACCGAATGGCAAGCATGCTGACGACAATCTTATTATCTATCAAACGCCATCAAGTGGCAGAAAGCAAAATTGGGCCCACTGGGATTTGGTTAAAAAATATGACCTAGTAGACTTTGAACTGGGCAATAAAATTACAGGTGCTGGCTTTCCAGTATATAAGGGAAAAGGTGCTAAGCTACAACGTGCTTTAATCAACTTTTTTTTGGACCAAGCATCAAAAGCGGGCTATATAGAAGTTCAACCTCCTATTTTGGTAAACGAGGCCTCTGCCTATGCAACAGGTCAACTGCCTGATAAAGAGGGGCAGATGTATTTGATTCCATCGGAACAATTGTATCTGATACCTACTGCAGAAGTATCTATTACAAACATCTATCGTGATACCATGGTAGCAACGGCTGCACTCCCCATCAAACATGTAGGGTATACGCCTTGCTTTAGGCGGGAAGCAGGCTCTTGGGGAGCTGATGTACGTGGACTCAATAGGCTACATCAATTTGACAAGGTAGAGTTGGTTCAGATTTGTCATCCTGACCATTCTTACGCCAACCTAGAAGAGATGTTAGCCTATGTACAAGGATTAGTAGAACAGCTAGGGTTACCTTATCGTATTCTAAAACTTTGTAGTGGAGATTTAGGGTTTTGCGCTGCTATGACCTACGATATAGAAGTACATGCTATAGGCCAAGATAGGTGGCTAGAGGTAAGTTCAATTAGTAATTTCGAAAGCTTCCAATCCAATAGATTATCATTAAGGTATAAAGACAAAAATAAAAAAAGTTGTCTTTTACATACCTTAAATGGCAGTGGATTAGCTCTTCCACGTATACTAGCGGCCCTATTAGAATGGAATCAAACCCCAGAGGGCATCCAAATTCCAAAGGTTTTACAACCTTATACAGGATTTGATATCATTGATTAAAAAATCCTTATTAAGCAGTTTACCAAATCGTTTGTATCGATGCACCTCATCGCATCTACTGGAAGCTCCCTCCAGTAAGTGGTTTTACTGCTTGCCCCAAAAAACACATCCAACATGTCGATCCAATCCATATATGCTATCGCTTTATAAACACATTTACAATATTTTCTGCATTTTAATGATCATTATGATGCATCGCTAGATAGTAGTAAACTGAGTTGCGATGTTAAGAAAAGAAATCCATGTTTCTTTTCTTAAAGATTCTAAAATAGAGGTGCTACCTGACGGCCTTTTAATACTTTGAAAAATGAGCTAAGCACAGAAAGTACTTCTTCATAGTGCTCCTTTTCGCAAGAAATAAGTGGGCTATCATATTCATCGATTAAGATAATAGGGGTAGGTTCATAATGATCCAGTTTACTGAACAAATTAATTACTCTACTTAAGTAATCTTCGCATGCTTCTTCTACTGAAATATTTATCTTATCCTCTACCTTATAAAGCTCGGCAATATCATATAATTTTCTATTGAGACTCTTTTCTAATGTCCCTGGATTGCCTTTGGATACTTCCGAAAAGTTTAACCAGGAGAGTAGACCGGTGGAACTTCCCCACCAGCCCCTCGCAGAACTGCACCGAAATCTCTCGATTTATGCAGCTCCCATTATTTAGCCTTTGATCTCTCTCATAATCTCAACCCAAGCGTCCAATGATAGAATATAGATGGAGAACCAGCTCTCACTTTTCCTAGAAATTGCTTTGCTAGATTTTCGTGACCTCGTAGTTTCTTATACTTGGCCTGGACCCACCTTACGAGATATCTCTCTATATTAACGAGAGGTCTGTACATCGCCGATTTATAAAACCTGCCGTAGTACTGATACCAGCCTCTGACTTTGGGATTTATTTTCTTTGATATTGACTCCAACGTGGTCCACGTGATGTGATGTATTCTCCATGATTTTATGACTCTCTGAACCTTGATGCTAGCTTTCCTACTAATTGCGGGTAAAAAAGAGACAAAATATTGTCCCAACTTATTCTTTGCTTGTCTAGGTCTAAAAGTGTAGCCTAAGAAGTCAAAGCTTTCGTTTGGAAATGCCTCTTTCCTGGAATCGTCCTTGCAATACACTATTTGTGTCTTTTCAGGATGAAGACGTAATTTGTACTTGGCCAGCCTCTAAAAAAAGAAGAAAGATTTTGCGCAAATGCTTTGTTCCATATCTATTGCGATCCTGTTTTTCTTAAAAAGAAATAAAATACTTTAGTAGGATATGGTTATTTCATGGTATTCAAAGGTAGGTTAGGTATATACAGGCGGACTAGTTTTATTGCTTTTTACTAAATAATTTCTTAAAATTGTGAAAACTCTCTTAATAAAAAAGAGACATATCTATAATTATAATTTAAAAAAAAACAAGCATGAAAAAGTATTTAGTTTTGGTGCCTCTTATTGCATCCTGTAGTGGGGTAAGAGAGCCTAATAGTATGATGAAGAATCAAGAAGAAGGTAGTCAGGGGGAAGGATTGAGTAATGTAAATCTAAAAAATATTAATAATCAAAAATTGACAATAAGTGGTCTGGTTGCACACAAATTAGCCAGTAAATGGCTTGGTAAGAAGCAGAATGAACTAAATCTAGATGATATTATAAAACACTTTAAAGAAATTAAAGAGAATCTTAAATACGTTAAATTGCCACAGACAGACTTTTTTAAGAAAAAATTTATTAATGCTTTGCTTAGTTATCATAAAAAAGATATTAGTACGTATCATTTGATTCCTGAATCAGAGAGAAATAATGGTGATTTACAACTCATTCAAGCGTTATTAGAAATATTGTTGAATAATCCAGATATTGACGTTAATAATGAAAATTACTTTGGTAATTCCGCTCTCACATTAGCAATGGATATAGCTGATCCAGACGAGGATGATAGTAGAGACGTAATTTATATAAATTCATTCAAAATATTGTTGAATCATCCAAATATTGACGTTAACATAAAAGATGGTAATGGTAATACCCCACTTGTTTTAGCAATAAGGCATATAAGTAGTGGGAAAGAATTACATGTAGAAAATGGGGTAAATGCAATCAAAATGTTACTAAATCATAAAAACATTGATGTTAATAAAGCAGGTAAGAGCGGACTGGTTCCTATCTTATTAGAACTAACGAAAAAAAACACAAATATAGATGTATTAAAAATGTTGCTGGAGCACCCAAGCAATAATTTTAAGATCAACTCCGTAAATGATTCTAATCATACCTTGCTTAAAATAGCAATAGACTATTGTAATTTGGAGGCAGTCAAATTATTCTTGAGTTATCCAGATATTCTGGTTCGCAAAGAGGATTTGGATTTTGCAAAATCACGATATGATTATTGCAAGAGTGAAAAAACTAAGGCTATATACAACATGTTACTGAGCCATAAAGGTAATAAGGGATAAACAAGGTCCTTTGTTTTAAGTCTGTAAATTATTTTTTGGTTTCTTAGATTCTATTTTCATATTTAATTAAAAAATGGGCCATAGCACTATTCCAATTGTGAATTGTAATGGCCCATTTTTGTCTCATATAGTGTGGCTTTGATATAGAGTGGCTAGCAATGTACTGTTTTGGAACAAGTTCATTTCCCACCTGAATTAAGGCTCCCCTATTCCCGCAATACAATGCGCTCGGTTGTCTCGTCTAAGCGTCGTTTTCTAAGAGGGTTCGCCTTGGATATAGGAAATCTACCCCTCTTCCTGGCCATATCTACTGGTTAAACTCAATGAACCAGATTTTTTATCAACTAGATTATACGTGGCATAAGCAGCTAACACCGATTTTCCAGAAAAGGCATTACCAACTTCTATTACCTCCTGGACATGAGGATATTGTAATATTTCAGTATGATAGGCTTGATTTTATATTTGCGATAAGGCCAGTTTAACTGAATTTTCCAGTTCTTCTTCTTTCCAAACCTGTTTAAATTCTAATAGCAGCGCCTTGGGACCTTCTTTTTTAGGTATTAATAAGAGATCGTAACGACCCAAACCACCTTCTCGATTGGAGCGTATATAATGGGTGATACCCAAACTGGCTAACATCCCTAACACAAGACCATCGTAAAAGCCTTCTGATGTGCTACTTTTTTTTGTATAAAAATAGCTAACACTACGACGTAAAAAGTAACTAAGCTGTTCTACAAAAGCAGAAACCTCACCAACTACTAAATGTTTCAAAAAAGAATCATATTGTCGCTTTCGCTCAAACTGATTGACGAACCATTCTTGAAAAAATGTACTATAGAGTCTCCATATTTCATAGTTGGGTACTCTGACTCTACAATCATATACATTCGTATAGGCACTTAAATTACTTTTCTAAAAGGTCAAATAGCCAGCAAATAATAAAAGGCTCCAAAAAGATGTGTCATCTTTATCTAGGATATCAAAAGAAAGATGTTTATTAATGGATATATCTAAGGATTCCCCTCGCATTAACTGTTCAAATTGCTCTTTGATATCCGTATGAGCAGTAAGTATCTTTTGTTCAATTAAGTTATTATTACCCGTATTCACCCAATAGACATCAAAACGACCCGACTTATTGATACAAGAAATAATAGACCATGGATTATACATCACCAAGTTGTCTACTTTATAGCCATTATACCAGTTTCTTACTTCTTCCATGGAAGTACTAAGGCTTTGTCCTTTAAATAGAGATGAAACTTCATCTTCACTAAAGCCAAAGCGACTACTATACTCTTCGTCCAGCAAGGTATAAGTTTCTAGGTTATTCAACCCAGATAGCATACTATCCTTAGAAACACGCAATATGCCGGTTAATAGGCCTCTTTCCAGCGCAGTATTACCTTTTAGCGCATTACTAAATAGATTACGCATAAACTTGACCATACGATTCAAGTATGTCTTATTACCATAAGCTTTATTGAGTGGCGTATCATATTCATCTATTAGCATATAGACCTTTTGACCATGATGTTGGTAGAGGATTTGCTAACAAGTTCCTTCACAAACCTGGAGCGCCTGGTTGGCTGCTTGTACCAATTCTTCTACGATTTTAGCATTCAAATATTTCTTTCCAAGTTCAATATCTATTGTAAGGGTTTCTTGCGCCATATATTTTACCTCCTCTAAGTGTATATAATCCTTGGCATGGCGCAAATCATAAAGTCGTTCAGCAAATTTAATGCAGAGCACAAAAAGTTGTTCTCGGTTAATGATGCGTTTGAGTCGATTCGCCACATAGAGTCCACATGGCTCCATCTCCTCACGTTTATTGAGGGTTACAATGCTTTCTACAAAATGGTAGACATCCATGCTATAATTGGCTTTAACATAAGCAAGCGGTAAACCTGCATAACGTACCAATCCATATAGCACACTGAAATAAACTGGTCTTGGTTGATAAGGCACCCATTCTGCTACCAACTGGGCAACATCTAACGCACGCACATAAAATAATTGTCCTGACGCATGCCGTCTAAAACCATAACAACGCCTTACCAGTAGGAAAAGCTCATCTAATACAATTGTACGCATATCAGCCACCGTACAAAGATTGTTATAGGCCTTCGTTAAGGTTACCATAGACTGCTTAAATTCCCTACAACTAATAGAGGGATCTGAAGGCTCTATTTTGGTAATCATTTCATCACGGACCGCCGCTACATTACAAGGCACCACTATAAGCATAGGCCTTTTATGAGAAACCGGAAATTGCAAGTAACCATAGTGGATACGAACGATCCGTTCTATATTCCGCTTTTCTATACTGGTCCACTCTGATTCTTTCTGCACCGCACTATTCCAACTACATGCACTACCTACCGTAACATCTTGATAGTGATTTCTAATTTTAGGTAGAGCCTCTTGAGCAATAGCCGCATTGCTAATGACCAAAGCTATAGCAGGAAAACGCACCTCTTCAGCAGACTTATCTTTAGAAGTCTCCCTTGGCGCATATTTTAAATGGGTGGTATATAACTGCATCACTACAGAGGCATCTTTTGAAGCATCTAAGCTGGCAATATTTAAAATAACAGGCATCAATAAAGCAACCATTTGGTTGACATCGCATATAATTTTTTCAGGAAGTTTATCATCTCTGGGCTCTATTAACAGCTTGGGAATAGAACGCTCCTTGCTTTCCAATTCTAATGCAACCTCTAACTTCCGGATCAATTCATCAAGGCTAACCTCAATGGGTATCAAAATGATATGATTTCTAGATCTGGCCCGTTGCTTTAAAAAAATGTCCCAAACCACAAAATTCTTGGTAATAAGATCTAAATCTTCCTTATAAAGCGGCCTATTATCTAAATAGGAAATAAATTGTGTAGCCTCTTTCATTACTTGGTCTATAAAAATAGGCGCTTCCTTTGGATGGTTACGAACCGTCTCTAGATCCGAATATAAATCAAAACCTGCTTGCCTTTCTTCTTCTTTCGTTTGTTTTTCTTTTATTTTGCTTTTTAAATAGCAGCCATGATATTTATAGCCAGCCAGCTTGCGCTTATTGTAAACAATAATAAAAAAAATCATTACACTCAACGCCAGCAAAGATGTTAAAAATCCAGCTGATTCCGATAACAATAGATCTATACCGCTACAGTATATGGAATAAATAATTACCAATAACATAACGGATACGAGCCTTACGCTTATACGCAATGGCAATACAAGTAAGGTTACGGTCAAATGGGCTACAGATAAAGCCAACGTAAAAACAGATGGAAGCTGAACCAGTCCTGACCAGCTCCAAAGCACATTAATAGGAAGACAAAAAACTACACTGATCAACCAACGTCGACCAATTTTCCAAGATGGAACCTCTTTTTTAGAATCGATTGCATAACCTATAAGCGAAATAGCCGTAATAAATTGAAGCAGGTACCAGTAAATAAAACCCTCGCTTACATAATCTAATATAGTAGTGCATATAACGTAACAGCCTATCATCCCCATCATAGCATCACTTGGCTTCAGCTTAGACAACCTTTCTTTTGTAAAAGAAGATTTCAGCAAGAAAAAGATTAATATTACAACAAAAGGTAGAATATTAAACGACATTACAACTTGTTAATAAAAAAGAAAAAAACTAAAAATTATACTAAATTGCCCCAAAGAGCAGACAGAAAATCAACATAAACTGTCCTTAAAATTATAAAACTAAACCTAATAATTATACAACTTTGGATGGTCCTATCCAACTTACTTTGAATAAAAAAGCTATATTTGCCAAATAGGCAAAATAACAATCGGACAATAAAAAGCAGGCAATGCTTTACTTTTTTCAATTATATTTACTACATTTGTAGTGGCATGTAATGAATTAGTTAATTTCTGTCCGGTAGTGTAATGGCAACACGTCTGGTTTTGGTCCAGAAGACTCTAGGTTCGACCCCTAGCCGGACAACTTTGAATCCAAGTAGCATACTGCATAAACAAAAATTTAAGATGGTAGGTTTCAAGCATAGTCGTGGCTTAATAACATTAGGGCTTTCTTTTTGCACATTACTCATCACACATGATATGGTGTTGGCAACAGGGGCAAAAGGGAAAAAGGATAAAAAGGTGGCAGTTGTATCTCCTACTATAAAAGAAAAATCGCCTGAGTTGGGTAATGCCAATAGCGCTGCGAACAAGCAGCTGCAAAGTGAGCTAGAATCAGAAAATGCATTGAATCGCGCACGCTTAGAAAAACAGCTTTCAGCTATTATTGCTCAAATTGAACGGCTACGTGTTGAGAAAGAGCTCCAGCGCTTGGGCAAAGAGGTAGCAGATGAAAATGCGCGGCGATCGCATGAAAAAGCCATGCTTTTACTCAATATGGAAAAAGAAAAACTTACCATGGAGTTAGAGCTAGCAAAGGCTAGGTTTATGCAACAAATGGAGTCGTATGATAGCGAACTAATTAAACTAAGTAAAAAAATAGAATTAGAAAAAGGACAAACGCAGCTGCTCCAAGAGACTACCCACCGGGTACAAGCAGAAATAGAAGCCTTAAAAGCCAAAGCAGTACGAAATAACCATATTGCCAAAAGGCCTATTTACCTGAAAGACCCATTGGTCAAACGAACGAATACCTTAGTGCTTTCTGATCGATGTATTGAATTAAACGGCTATATTATTCCCTGGAAAGCAAATTATATCGTAGACCAAATTAATTATTTTAACAATAAAAATAGTGATCATCCTATATTTATTATTATTGGTAGCTCTCCAGGTGGTTGTATAAGTGCAGGATGGAATATTTTACAAGCGATAGAACATAGTAAAGCACCTGTCTATGTAATCGTAAAAGAATGCGCTGCTTCCATGGCAGCGCTGATCACTACATTGGCTACTAAATCTTATGCTTATCCAAATGCCATGATCTTACATCATCAGCCTTGGTCCTGTGTTTGGGGTAATCTAAGAGAAACAAAAGAGCATTATGAGTCCCTTAAGGAAATATGGAAGCGTTTAGGGGGTAGAGTAGCCAAAAAAATGGGCATATCTCTTAAAGAATTTGATAAAAAACTTTATCAAAAATCGATGTGTGGGGACTGGAAGGAATATGGGGACAGTGCTAAAAAGCTTAAATGGGTTGATTATGTGATCAGTGGTATTCAAAATAGTGCGGTTAGCATGCTACCAGATGCAGCCGACTATACTTTTGAAAAATTTATAAAGCAATATTATGGTTTTGATGCAACAAAAGGAAAAGACCAACTTGCAGAAGAGCAATATTACCAATCTATAGCGCCCCATGATTTTGACTATAGCTACAGGCCTGATAGAAAGGCGCAGATGATGCGCAAAAAATAGGCTGCTTTTAGATCAATGCTAGGCTCATGTGGTACTTTTTGATTTTTACAAAGCAGAAAGTACCACATAAAATTCCTCATCCTCCCTCCTGCT
Organism: Cardinium endosymbiont of Nabis limbatus; assembly: GCF_965196625.1. GTDB lineage: Bacteria > Bacteroidota > Bacteroidia > Cytophagales > Amoebophilaceae > Cardinium. Next base: position 972,050 of record NZ_OZ239769.1, read on the forward strand.
GAACTGGAACTAAAAAGTTAGCAATCAAATCATTCCAAAGACTAATGTACTAATCTTTATTTCATAGATTAGATTTTTTTAAAATTCCAACTAAAATACTTGAATTTATTCTTATTATTGTATGGGACATGTATTTCATTTTATCTAATATTTTGGAGTTCTTTTTAGCAACTTATAACCTATTTTACAATGTCATTCCATATACCCTTTCTTATGGCATTACCCTTTTTGCTATTGGTGCTAGCAGCGGCTTTTTACCTTAGTAGAAGTGCTGCTCCCTCTGGCGAACACCGTTTAAACCACAAACAATTTGCTTATGAAATCAGGGCGATTCAACAAGCCATTACACGAAAAAAAGCCCGCATAAAAAAAAGATTACAAGCTGCTTATATAAAAGAAAGGTTCGCTAAACTAAGGCCAAGTGATGCTATGATGGGGTTGATAGGCTGTTACGTTATATGCACTACTATATTAGATTATGTAAGCAGAGAACTGACTATTTATTGGTATATATTTCAACTTTTTATAGGCATTTGGCTAATAGGCTATGGCATAGCGCCTAAGAAGCGGGTCCCATCCTGGAAAATTGGTCGATCTTGGTTAATATGTACGGTTTTTTGCCTGCCCATAAATGTATTTTGGCATTGGTGGCATGTACAAGATGCTCAATTTGCATTAACCTTATCTATAGCCCACCTATCTGCCACTTTATTTGTACTGCCTCTGTATATAAGCATCAAAATAGTAGTCTCTACATTAGCAGTAATCTTTTACGCAATTTATAACATTGGTATTGACCAACTTTTAATATCAAATGATTCTTTGCTTTTTCTATTAGGGTTTGGCCTAATCGTTTTTAGCATTATTATTTATAACAAGCGCAAAATAACTGCTTATACACTTTATAACCGCTACTTAAAAAGCCAAGTAAACCTAGCAGAAAATAAAAAGCATGAAGCTTCCCAAACTACATTCAATTTAGATGCAGAAGATACGGATAAAAACCCAAAAGAGGTTGGACCTTGTGTAGAAAAAGCCATGCAGGGCGTTACTGAATTTATGTCCTATTTAGACCATAAGCCTCTTTATAAAGAAGATATCCAAAGTATTATCAACCATTTTGTCACTTTTACTACTTTTTTAAAGCAACGGGCCAGATCTATAGACCACATACTCTTAACCCCAAATGAGATTACTATAGATGAATTAATCTCTAAACTAGAAGCTGCTTTACAAGCTAAAACTGCACCCACCCCAAAGATCGTAGTAGAGATAAAGGATGATGCCATTCCTAAAAAAATCATATGTGATATCAATCATATGATCCAATCATTGGTCCCCATTGTTTTGCGTACTGCCAACCTAGATGTTTCAAAAGGTGAATTGGTAAAAATTCAATTACATACTACGCACTTAAAATATGCACCAAAAAAGGGGCAAGAAAGCAACTATCATTCGGAAATGAACTTCCCAGCTATAGCGCTGGTGATCAGCAGCGCTACTACGCCCATAGCCATATTACCTAAAATTAAAAGCTGCTATAAAGATATTACAGAAGGCAGAGAGCTGAAATGGCACAGCAATCAGACAGATTCAGAACGTATACATATTGAAAAACGGATCATAGAACGAGCCGTTCGTGCCCACTACGGTTACCTACGCTTTCCCCTTTCCAAAAAAAGGCCTATGCTAATGGTATTGCCTTGTAATGTAGCATCTGTCCGTGATGAAATGATTTCCAGAATACTTCCTTTGAATGTTCCTATAACCCAAAAAGAAATTGAACAGTCGATGGAAGTTTTTATAAGATCTTATAACCATCTTTTAGAGATATCGGAGGCGCGTAAAGCTGTAATAGATGAGATACTGCTATTAATGAGGAGGTGTTATGGTTTTAGGCGCCATCTATCCGGACAATTGTTGTATATCCGCGCAATAGGTATTGCACAATTGGTGGCAGAATGGATAAGATTCTATCCAGAACCAATTTATGTTGTTTTGCTTTATGATTTAGTGCATTATGCCGATTTGCCACTTTCTTATATTAAGGCCAATTATGATTTAAATATTTACTCTCTTATAGAGAATGTTTTAGCAGTAAATGACCGACAAGGTATGGAGCCATGTGGGCTTTATATTGGGAATGCCCTTAAACAAGTCATCAATCGAGAACAGCTTTTTGTGCTTTGCATTAAATTGGCTGAGCGTCTTTATGACCTACAACATGCTAAAAGCTATACCGAGCTAGATGAACTAAAATACATGGCCCAAGAAACCCTTACAACAGATATTGAGCTAGCAAAGAAATACTTGAATACTAAAATTGTAGAAGCATTAGCAAGCGCAGCAGAACAAGCACTACAAGTCTGTGAAAAAAAATAAGTGCGCATCCGACTTCGAATCCTTATGCGCATAAATGATGACAAGCAAATTGGTTATTATCATAAATTGATTGTTTTGATAATAGTGGGCATAACAGCGTATAATTTAAAAAGGGTGATGTAAATGGATATGCGACAATCTCCTTCCGGTCAAATTATACAATCACTCAAAGGCTATCATGCTTTCGTACCCTATGCGCTACCACCCAAATTTGAATGGAATACTAGGCTAGTCAACAGTTTGTCTCGTGCTGATTTTTTGCTTGGAAAATTAGCACGAGAAGGCAGTAGATTACCGAATCCTCATCTTTTAATACGTCCATTCATCACCCGCGAAGCAGTATTATCTAGCAAAATTGAAGGTACCGAAGCCACTTTGGGAGAAATCTTAGCTGCTGATGCAGGTGCCCATGTAAACCAAAACGCCGACGCCCTCCAAGAGGTACAGAATTACATTAGGGCACTTGATTATGGGCTCAAGCGCTTAGCAGCGCTTCCATTATCGTTACGCCTTATTAAAGAAATACATGCGCACTTAATGGAAGGGGTTAGAGGAACACATGCCACACCGGGCGCATTTAGGACGAGCGAGAATTGGATTGGCCTACCGGGCTGCACACTGCATACAGCAAAGTTTGTACCTCCACCACCTGAGCATTTAATGGATTCTCTAGGCAAATTTGAAGATTTTTTACATGACAGATCATTACCCCCATTGATTCATATGGCACTTTGCCATTATCAATTTGAAGCCATTCATCCATTTTTAGATGGGAATGGGCGTATCGGAAGACTCTTGATTACACTGCTGTTGATTGAGCAAAATATCCTTCCTTTACCTTTATTATATTTATCTGCATTTTTTGAAGCAACACGCAATGAATATTATAAACAGCTTTATAATGTTACCTTGAAAGGGAGCTGGCACGAATGGTTCACTTATTTTTTAAATGGCATAGCCGTTCAATCTGAGGATGTTTTATCGCGTACTGAACGGATAAATGCATTATTAACGCAATGGAAAATGGACCTTGCAAGAGGGAGCTCCCAAGTACTCATAGACATGGTACAGCTTTTGGCTGTAAATCCTTATTTTACCATCAACAAAGTGGCTAAAGATCTTAAGATTTCATACAGCACTGCACAAAGAGGGGTGCAAAAACTTGAGGATGCCGCCATTATTAAAAAAACGCGTAACAACAAACGGGATAAAGTGTACTGTGCTATTGACCTATTAAATATCCTGGAGGAACCTACAAGAATCAACGCCGATATTTATGCATGAAAACTGTAAAGTGAAGCCGTTACAATAAACCCTTAAGCTTTCTATTAAAAATATCCTTTCTTTTTTAGAAAAAGTCTACATTCGGCTTATTTCTTTTGGTTTTTATTTTTATCCCTTTTAGTAGTGTATCCCTATGGCCATCAAATCAATCGGCCAGTTAAGTGCGGCAGATATTGCAGCTATCAAGCGTAAATGCAAACATACCTTTTTTGATCAAATCAATAAGCTCATTAACTGGTCATCGATAGAAGAGGCTCTTCAATTGTATTATCCTAAAGGCCTACGTTTATCAGGAAAGCCAGCCTATAGCCCACTCCTTTTATTTAAAATGCTCTTGCTTCAGGCTTGGTATGGAATGCGTGATTACCAAGTAGAAGAGGAAGTCAATGACCGTATCACTTTTAGCGGATTTTGTGGTATTTCTATGGATAGTTCTGTTCTAGACTAGAGTGTGTTAAGTAGATTCAGAACTGCCCTTACAGAGAAGAAATCCCTAGAAAAGTTATTGAAAATCATTGAGGTATTTAGGGGATGGTATGCCAAAAATGTACTAAAATGATAATGAAAATCAATAAGTAATAAGAATTATACCTCAAGAACACTAAAAAGCAAAAAAAATAACCCTAGAGAAATAACTAAAAATTATAAGATCCATCTATGGAAACGGACTCAGTATATTTTACCCTGCTCATACAATTATAATTTGTAAATATTTCAAAAACCTAAACATTTGATCTGAGTTCAAGTATCAAAGCATAAATTTTTTGAGCCATTCACCAATAGCATATTTCTACTAATTTTTTTATATTAAAAAATAAGTTTTTGATTGGTTTGCTTGGAGTTTTAATCTCCAAATTTAACGCACAAAGGAGCTTACGATTTTTTACCGGTTAATCCAGTATACAAATTTCTATTTCAAATAGAGTAAGACAAGCAGTATGCAGTATATAGTATCTATCTTTCTTCTTAATTACTTTAATTAAAACCATTATTATGTATAAAACAGTATTACAAAGATCTATTCTACACGTAAATTCTACTTTACATATTACCTTATTTTATATAACGGCTGCAGCTAACTGTACCCCCGTATCTAAGCAAACAGAAAACGCATCCACGCCGCCTACAACAATATCCCACAAGGGAGCAGCAGCACCAAAAGAGCCTATCTATAATGCTCCTAATCAAAAAGAAATTAAAGAGCATAAGGAGAAAGAGAAGGAGAAGGAAATAAAAAAAGAAGACGAAGATAAGGAATGTGACTCCGAGTATGGTACATCTGATAAGGAGAACTATGAACTTGATTATGACGATAGACTAGACCTGGAAAGAAGGGAATTAAAAAAAAATCCATTGAAAAAATATACAGAAAAAGTAAAAGAAACAGTAACAGAACCTTTCAAAAAGAAAACGGCGGAGCTCTATAAGCTAAAACACGAACAAATTCAAATTGATAATCAACTAAGAGATATAGATCAAAAGATGACTCAGAATTCTAGCCCTAAACAGATAAGGGAAATGGTCAAAGAACGCAACCGCCTTGAAAAGGAGCGAGAAAAAGTGGTCGAACAAAGAAAAAAAGAAGAAAAAAAATTAGAGGAGTATGCTAATAAAAAAGAACAAAAAAAAATGAAAAAATCCCAATAAGCCATCATCAAAATCATTTTACCAATTCTATATCAAGGGTATAGATTTGAATAGATCGTATTTCTTCAGCCAATGGTAGGGTCGAGCAATGGCGCGGTAGTATTACCCCCGTTTCCATTGCCCGCCTCATTAAGCGCAGCATACAGATCTCCCGTACTACGTTTTCCTGATCCCTTCTTATCATCGCCTATGGCCTATCTAATAGTTTTGCTTTCAGCGTTGACGCTTACACCACCTTGAACTATAGAAACCCATGCTTTAGACATATTTTGTCAGCTTTAGCTTTGATGTATATGCTCCTTCTCAGGTCTTGTTATGTTAGGTGATTTTATCATACCACATTTACATCCCTTATTATTCGAGCAATGTTATCAGCAGGGCGCCTTCGCTCCACAGCTATTAACTTTTAGTCTAGTAGGACTTTCACCTACTGGTACATACTAGCCTCTCTAGACACACGCATCAACTTAAGGAATATGTATAATAATTTTTGATTGATTATAAGGTATTTTTATCTTACTTTTTGCTTTTTTTGGGGCAATTTTGCGATATAGTTGAATGAATACAATATTTATGTATAAAGTTGGGGTAGTGTTGCCAAAAGGCCAAATAGATATAAATTAAGGTGCGAGGGGTATGCTGGCCGCCGATAAAAAGTTTGGCACACAGTAAAGGTAAGGAAACGAACTACAAGTCTACTGAAGCGCCAAGTTTTTTATCGGCGGCCAGCAGCGATTTAACTTAACGCAATAGGAACAACCGCCCATAAAATAATATTTTATATTTATAATCAATAAGATATACTAATTAAGTTGACACCATTGGCTGAATGAAATTGCTAGACCCTACTATAGGTTGCAAAAAACTAAAAAATTTATTATAATAAAATTATCGTATAGTTAATAACTATTCAAATTATACCGATGGTTATTGCAGAATAGCCATTCTAAAATGTAATAATCTTAGTTCTAAACATTAATTAAAACAGGATCTACTATGAATATTGAAAATATAATCGCCGCTATCGCACCATCTGATATTGCTAAAGCGGAACAACAAGTACTTATTATGGAAAATGAGCATCAAGATGCTAAATTTAATATGCTTGCTTTTTCAGAATAAACAGTATTGTTTGTACTAGTATAGGTGAATAAGAATTCTATCTACAATCAGTAGCATTGAGTCATTCAATGCTATTGGTTTATTATGTATTATGCAAATTAAAAAAAGTAGCATGTTTTATTTTTGAATTGCATATAGTTTTTATTTTATTTTTAAAAAAAATAATATTATATACTTTCATATGTTCAATCTATTCGGGATAGAAGAAACTATTAAAAATGTTTATATCCTATCCAAAAAATTTATGAATTGCAGTAATATATCTAATACAAATGAATTAAAGCCATTTTATCTTAAGTTTTTAAAAGATCATCAACCAGCCCAACCTATCCCAGATACATTATCTGTATCTTTTATTGCAGATACTACTGGAATATGGCAGAAATTAAATCCAGAAAGTGATGACAATGCATTAGATGATATGCATCAACAGTCTATGGTTGGAGAAGCTTATCCAACTCATGAACAAGAACAACATCTAGAAGCACTTAAACTAGGGTATCTCTAGCTTACGGAATCAAATGCTGAATTAAAAGAACTCTTTGATCTAATCATCCATACTGTATTTTTGAGAAAAAGCAGAAAAATAGATAAGTATACTTCGTTTGGCGGATCATCTTCTGCTGGCATAGGTCTGATTTGGATAAGTGGTCACGGAGCACTAGATCGAGAAGATATTGCTGAATTACTATTACATGAGTTAACCCATCATCAACTATTTATTGACGAGCGTTGTCATATGCACTATAACTATGCAGCGTTGTGCAAACCAGAAAACTTCTCTAGCTCTGCTATTTTAAACAAAAAACGGCCTTTAGATAAGGTTGTCCATAGCATTATTGTGGCCACAGAGATTATCTTAGCAAGGAATAGATTTTTGCCTCAGCAAGAGACAAAAGTTCATGGAACTTCGAAGAATTTAATGGATAAAACATTGACTGCTATTAAAGAAACTATGCGTATGGCTAATATTAATGAGCTACTAAGCGAAAGAACATGGAAGATACTGGAAACAGCAGAGGCATCTCTAAGAAAAATAAAGGATAAATTACTATCCTAAATCATCTAATATTCTAGTAGAAAGCGTAGCATTTTAAGAAAAATAAACATATGCATTACTTATTTAACAATAAGTTTTTTATTTACAGTGTTTCCTTAGTTTTCTTACAACAAGTGGTTATTGGATGTTCCACTTACTATATTGGGTTAGCAGGTCAGGCTATTGCGTATAACCCAATGATTGTCCTTAGATACATCACGCTATTTTTTTTATTAATAGCCTTGGCCTATCTCCTAGGAGCATGTTCTCTATTCTTTCAGACTAAGTTGTCTAATTTTTGTTGGGAGCATTATTACAAGAAAATTTTTCAGGAATTAAGTAAGGATATTAGCTTAGCAACCGACCATAATAAAATAAAAACTCAGAACTGGATAGCTGGGGAGTCTTTCCAAACTTTTCAAGAAGCTAGCCACATTTTTGTAGATGGCGTTTCTGTTTTTTTGAATATACTTTTTACGATTATCGCCTTTAAATGTGTATTAGGCATAAAGGCATCTCTAGCAGTTTGCTCGGCTTTGGTTCTTGCTGCACTATCGATGAGGCTAGCAAAGCCCTTGATCTATAAACTATCCAATCAAATACAGTCGCAGAAACTAGATGCTTTACATGCTGTTCATCTCATTTGGGATAATCTATTTTTTGGTAATAAACATTATGAACAGGCAGCACAGCGCATAGCTAAACAGCCTATAGAACAACTATTTGTATTGATACAACGGCATAAGATAATAGAGCAACTATTTAGCTGCCTACCTATTTTAATCGCTATCTCGATCATCATTATAGTAGCACGACATCAGGTACTTAGCCACCTGGGTTCTTTAGGAGCACTTGTAGCGATACTTCCACGATCTTTGCAGTTATTGCAAAATATTCATACACTCTGTACTAGCTTAAACAATATGGTATTCTTGCATACCAAAATCGGTAACCTTGATAGATTTGTGGAACAATTGCCTAAGCAACCATTGACTGGTCCATTAGATTGTGCAGCTATCATGTTTAATTGTCTTAAAGGTCCTACTAACCAAGCTTGGAACGCAAAGTTATTTCTAGATCATGTTAATCGTGGTGATCTGCCTCAAGGAAGATTTCTAATAACGGGCAGCAATGGGAGTGGTAAATCATCTCTATTAAGACGTATTAAAAAAAAATATCCTGAAGCGATTCTATGGGGGCCTAACATTATCCTTGGTATAAAAAAGATAGAAGGATCAATTGGAGAGCAGCACTGGCAGATTTTGCTAAATATTTTGCAAAACAGTGAAAGTAGCTTACTATTACTGGATGAGTGGGACAGTGCTTTAGATCACTTGCATACCAAAGCTATCGATGAACGACTTGATGCGCTTGCGCATGATCATACCATACTTGAAGTGCGTCATAAACATATGAATTATGTTTCTATTGAAAGCTGTGACAAAAAAAGTTATTAACCTTCTTTATTAAGCCTTACCCACTCTGTCTCTTTAGGTTATAGCCTAGAGCGTGTCGCGATAAGAGGCATCCTCTTCGATCCGACTGCGCACAAGGTGTTCAATACCGGCCTGCAATGGAATAGATGGCTGCCATCCTAGTGTTTCTTTAACCCTTGTACAATCAAGTGCATAGCGTCTATCCTGGCCTATTCTTTCAGCAATGAAATGGATAAAAGAAGTGTACGATTTCCCACTTAGTAGTTTCAAACGATCCAGGATTTCACAAATCATCGATGCAATTTCAAGGTTGGTCCGCTCTTGATTGGCACCAATATTATAAGATGCCCCACTTTCACCTTTGTGAAAAATGCAATCGATAGCCCTACAATGGTCCTCCACATGCAACCAATCCCGAATACTACTTCCATCTCCATGCAATGGAATAGGCTTCTGTTGTAATGCATTTTCCAGAACCATAGGCATAAGTTTTTCTGGATATTGATGCCGTCCATAATTATTGGTCGAACGGGTAATAACGGTATCTAACCCATAGGTATGGGTATAACACCTCACTAGACATTCCCCTGCAGCCTTGCTGGCACTATAAGGATTCGTTGGCGCAAGCGGATCGGATTCTGTAAATGGTTTATTATGATCATCTAAGGCACCATAGACTTCATCGGTAGAAACATATACAAAGCGATGATTGAGCTTTCGTGGCTGACTTGGTCCTTTAAACCAATGGCTATAAGCTGCATGTAACAGTAGGCCAGTCCCCTCTATATTGGTCTTTATAAAAAGATGGGGATCAATAATTGACCTATCTACATGCGACTCAGCAGCGAAATGAATAACCGCATCAAAGTTAAATTTTTGGAATAATGACAAGACCAATGCAAAGTTGGTTATATCTCCTTCTACAAAATAGTAGTTTGGCCGCTCCTGAAGTGCAAAAGATATACGCGCCGCATAGGTAAGTTTATCTAGGTTAACAATGTAATAATCAGGATATTTTTTTAAAAACAATTTAATACAGTGGGCACCTATAAAGCCAGCTCCACCCGTTACCAATAAATTGCGCATGGAATGGTCATTTTATATTTTGGCCGGAAGCGGAGTAGGAGGGATTCGAACCCCCGGTACCTTTTTCAGGGTACACCCGTTTTCGAGACGGATACCTTCAACCACTCAGACACTACTCCAGTCAACGATAGGGATCAAGCAATAGTATAATCCCCCCTACTTCAATCTCCTTTTAGCAAACTTTATAACGCTACGCAATGCTTTAGGATGCGCAAGTATAGCCTTAGACTTTGGAACAGGTATGTTCCATACATAAGCACTATGAAAAGCATCTTTAATAAAAAATCTTGTGAAATTTTTCTTGCTTTTCTTGCTTTCAGACAAAATACCAAACGCATGCTGACTAAAAAGTGGCACCTGCATATCATGGTAGCTATTATTAGGATATGCTTCACCCACCACAAAAAAAGTATAGAGCGCATTTAAAGCCTTAAAACAATGTCCGCTTCCCTTAGGTAGCAACGCCTCAAAATTACCTTGACCCCCTCCTATTGCTAGGATAGGAACTTTTTCATCAAAAAGGTTTTTTTTAACCTCAGCTAAAAAATCACTACCTGGCATTAAGTCTTTACCTCCAGGGAAAAGACATACGGATTGGTTGTTTTCTACATTTACCATAAGCTGCTTTTCAAGCTCATTTTCAGCATAACCAAGACCAACTGCAAGCATACGAATATCATCTACAACAGAATCTGTCAAATGCTGTGAGAGCACTGCAGGGTCTACCCTAGCACCAGGAGCCCCTTCCCATGGCGTAGCTAATGTAACCAGACCTCTTATACGTAGAAGATGTCCATATTGCTTTAGAAACGAATAAGCACGTAGGCCACCTTGACTATGACCGACCAGCAGGATGGATTTGCTAGCTAAATCTTTTACCTTCTTAGAAAGTTCTCGATAGACCATTTTAGCTTGTTGTTTTATAGACAACTCTACGCTCTTCATACCTTCCACACTGGTCGGCGCAATGATCGCATAAGCAGGAAGGGCTTTCTTAAGGCCTTGCTCCATCGTACTAAAAGAGGAAACTTTGTTGCCTAATCCATGAAATAAAACAATTAATTTATCATTTTGATTTTTTGCTTGGGAAAAAGTGGGAACAAATAATAAACAAAAGAGCACCAACCTAGATATATAAAAGACGTATGACATAAGTGTATAAAAATCAAGTTACATATGGAATAAAATTCAAAACCAAAAAAATGCACTAAAAAGTAATAGGCATAATTAATAAGAGCAACTGCTCCTGTTTATTTTCCATTTTAGGAAAAATTAAAACTGCTTTATTAGCCCCCCAGAAAAAGAACTCTACTTCTTCTGTGGTGATACTAGTAAGCATCTCTAGTAAAAGCTTTGCATTAAACCCTATTTCTAGGGGTAATCCTTCATATGTGCAAATAAGTTGTTCTTGTGCCTCATTGGAAAAATCCAAATCTTCTGCTGAAATGGTCAATTGATTATCTACAAGGGCCAATTTTACCTGATGGGTAGCCTTATTGGCATAAATCGAAACCCGCCTCAGCGCACTGACCAAAGCAGACTTGCTGATAGTAAGCTTACTGGTATGTTCCTTAGGTATGACATTTTCGTAGTCTGGATATCGTTCATCTACCAATCTGCTGATGACACTAATGTTATCAATAGTAAATTGAATTTTATGTCGATCAAAAACAAAACCAACCTTTTTATCTTTGCTAGTCAATAGGCTATTCAAAAGCATCAATGCCTTTTTAGGGACAATAATTGGACTTTGGGTAGATGCTGCCAGGTCTTCACGAATATAGCGAACCAATCGATGTCCATCCGTGGCGACAAAAGTAGCCATGGCATGGGTGAGTTCTATATATACACCAGACATAGCAGGTTTTAACTCATCATTACTGGTTGCAAATATGGTTTTTTGTAAAATATTTTTCAAGACATCCACTTCTACCTCTAAGGTTATACCATCATCTAAAGTAGCTAGTTGTGGAAAATCACTGGCACTCTCCCCTGCCAATTTATACTGCCCATTATCAGATTTAATAGAAACCGTATAAGCATTTGGGTCAACTGCCAATTGAATAGGTTGTTCGGGCAGATTTTTAACCGTATCAAGCAACATACGAGCAGGTATGGCCACACTGACTTGCGCATCGGATTGAATCGCCAAAGCAGCACTAACAGAAGTCTGTAAATCTGATGCGGTAACGACCAAACGATTATGATCTATCTGAAAAAGAAAATTTTCTAAAATTGGCACAACTGGATTACGGGTTATCACTCCACTAATGGCAGTTAGCTGCTGTGACAACAAAGCCGATGATATGGTAAACTCCATAGTTATTTTTTTATGATTTGTAGATGGGGACTATGCTGCTACCAAGGGAGTTTTTATCTACCTTTTTGATGCTTCACAGCTACTGAACGAAGGCTATAGCCATTTTGCATCTCCTAAAATAAATAAAGTACACCCCTGTGCTTCACAGCTATTTATAGTGCCTACCTAAATTAGGCTTGTAAAAGCAATACAATTTAAAAAAAAATTTTAAAAAGTTTGATTTTTGCCTGCTGAATAATAAGTCAACTTTATTTTTTTCCAAAAAGGGTTCCTCATTACTTAATAAAAAAGAGGGAAATAGCTATTTACTAGATGCCTTTTCTAATACAATAAATTCATAATCAAATGGATTTATCTCATCTGCTTTAAAAGAACGTATCCCAGATTGCACCCATTCTTTTCCGAGTAAAGGGAAATAAGTATCACCAGGTAGCGTAGCATGGACCTTTGTTAAATAAATTCTATGGGCAATCGGTAAGGTTTGTTCGTAAACTTTTCCGCCTCCAATAACAAATAACTCCGATTCTCCTTTCGATTTTGCTAAATCTATGGCTTCCTCGATATTGCGTACTACATGATAACCTATAACGGATTGCTCCATTTGTGTACTGACTACTATACTAATCCGATTGGGTAAAATACGCCCAATAGCATGAAAAGTATGGCTGCCCATAAGCAAATAATGGCCTAGGGTATGTTTTTTAAATTCTTGCAAATCAGCAGGAAGATGCCAGGGAAGCTTATTTTGATTGCCAATTACCCTATTTAGTGACATCGCTGCAATAAGAGATATAATCATAGCCCGCTTAAAATATCTAGAATAAAACAATTTATTTTGATTTATTCAATGAACACTGCTATATTTGTTGCACGCCAAAGGTTGAATGGGTGGATGATACATCCATTAAGCATTATACATTCTATAAAAAAGGGGGGATTAGCTCAGCTGGTTAGAGCACTTGCTTTGCAAGCAAGGGGTCATCGGTTCGAATCCGATATTCTCCACTTATTTATCATGCTAAGCCATCAAAAAGAAAATCCATCCTAGCAATTTAATCATTATATGATAAAAATACGAACCCATGCTGAGCTAGCATTATTGGAGCGGGCAGGCCATATTGTAGCGCTTTGCCATGACGCTTTAAAGCGTGCGGTTCAACCGGGTGTAAGTAGCCTAGCCTTAGATACAATGGTAGAAGAAATCATTCGGAGCAATGGTGCGGAGCCTGTATTTAAAGGGTACCGTGGCTTCCCAAATGCTACTTGTATCTCTATCAATGATGGTGTAGTACATGGCATACCAAGCAATCGATGCTTGCATGAGGGGGATATTGTTGCGATTGACATAGGTGTAAAATACAAAGGCTATATTGGAGATAGTGCTTGGACCTATCCTGTAGGAAATATTTCTGATGCAAAAAAATTTTTATTAGCCCATACCGAAAAAGCTTTATGGGCAGGGCTAGCTGTCATTAAAGCAGGCATTCGTCTTTCTACCATTTCTCATGCTATAGGTCAGTATGCGACACAGCATAAGCTTAGTATTGTAAAGGAGTTGGGTGGGCACGGTGTAGGCACCATGCTACACGACCCCCCTCAAATTCAAAACTATGGCAAACCCAATCAGGGGCCTATTTTAAAAGCTGGCATGGTATTGGCCATAGAGCCTATATTAAACCTTGGTCATCCAGCCATTAAAACTTTGCAAGATGGTTGGACCATTGTTACCAAAGATGGAAAAGATTCCGCCCACTTTGAGCATACGATTGCAGTTGAAGAAGAGGGATATGCCATTTTAACCACTTTAATGCAAGGCCCCAAACATTAGATTGTACGGTATGCCCTTCTAATAGAAGAAGACCCTTATCGTAAAAGCTATCTTTATTGATTCAAGCTATGAGACAGAAGTGCAAGCGTTTTGAAGCCAATAAATCGTTGGATCATCTTATAGAACCAGGAAAATCGATCTATAAAAATATCAAAGGGCAATGGAATCGCTTATATTTTCAAAACGATTATCCCATTACGCTAGAAATTGGTTGTGGCCATGGTGCCTATACCATTGGGTTGGCTAAAATATTTCCGGAAAGAAATTTTATAGGTATTGACCTCAAGGGAGATCGATTGTGGAAAGGCGCACAAGAAGCAAAAATATATGGCTTACAAAATGTTGCCTTTTTACGTGCGCAGGCAACCCATCTTTTAGATTTTTTTGAAGAAAATGAAGTAGCTGAGATTTGGATTACCTTTCCAGATCCTAGACCCAAAACCAGGGATATAAAACGTAGGCTCACCAGCCTCCGCTTTTTAAAACTCTATCAAACGATGCTTATAGAGGGCAAGCGCGTGCACTTAAAAACAGATAGCAACTTACTGTTTCAGTATACATTGGATGTGCTGCAAGGGCAAGGCATACAACCCTATGATTATACCAGAGATTTATATGGTTCTATATTAATAGATAACCACTTTGGAATTCAAACGACTTATGAAAAACGATTTATACCGCAGGGGATGCCCATCTACTACCTATCTTTTGTCTTAAAAGCTGCCAACCTTACGCTTTAAAAATAGCACCCGTTTTATGTCTACTAAAGATATTGTATATATTGCGCTATTTGCTGCTATCTTTGCTGCTTTAGGGGCAATGCCCCCCATATTATTGCCTTTTAGTCTAGTCCCCATAACGGCGCAATCTTTAGGACCTATGCTAGCAGGTAGCATTTTGGGGGCTAAAAGAGGTGCTTTGGCCGCTATTTTATTTATCATCATTATGGCCACTGGACTTCCTATTGTGGCAGGTGGCCATGGTGGCATAGGCGTTGTGATGGGCCCATCTGGTGGTTTTATATTGGGTTTCCCTGTTGCTGCATATAGTATTGGCCTATTGTTTGAAAGGAACTGGAATAGATTGAATCTAATTTGGGCTGCTGTATATATCCTATTGGGTGGGATAGTTTTACTCTATATTTGTGGCTTGCTATGGATTAATATATTATTTGATATTCAGCTACATAAAGCTTTTTTATCTTTTTGTATATTTATCCCAGGAGATCTGATGAAGGTGATGGTCGCAACGACTACTTCAATGGTGATTAAAAGGGCTTATCCTTTGATTAAAGTGTAAATAGACCTTTTGCATAAGCTATTTCTAGTGGCCATTTTATCTATTTTCCTCAAATACATTTAACTTCTATTCGGTTTAATACTAAATTAGTAGGTAGTGCATTAAGGGAATTGGAGTTTGATAGGGTAAAGCAGAGCATGCATAATTTAAACCACAAAGGGACTTTTCTAATCGATTATTGCTGATTATCAAAATTAAAAAATAGGCTAGTCCAAAACAACTCACGTTAATAGCATAATCAGTATATATGTTGTGATAACTATTGACAAGTTGGTATCAATAGACCAAATCATTTTAAATGTTCCTATAACATGATGAAAAAATTACCAATTGGAGTAAGTAACTTTCATAAGTTGGTATCTAACGATTACCTATTTTGCGATAAAACAGCCATGATTGCTGAATTTCTCAATAAGGGTGACGAGGTTACGCTCATTGCCCGCCCTCGTCGATGGGGCAAGACACTCAATATGTCTATGTTGTGCCATTTTTTTGCATCAGAGGTGAATGGACTCAGTACAGCAGGCTTATTCGATGATTTAGCGATTAGCAAAATAGATGGTGGTAACCACATTGCACAACATCAAGGTAAGTATCCTGTGATTATGCTAAGTTTTAAGGATGTTAATGCAAGTGATTTCCAAGGGGCGTACAATGCAGTCTATGAATTGATTTTAAAGGTGTATAGTAGCTATACTTATTTATTCAATAGTGATAAAATTAATGAGCTACAGTTAGAGCAGTTATATGTTATTCGAAAAAGACAAGCTAATCAACAACAATTAGAATCTTCCTTAGAGCTCCTTAGTCAATGTCTCTACCAACACCATGGTCAGAAAGCATATATGCTCATAGATGAATACGATACCCCACTCAACAAAGCTTATGGTAATAAAGAATACTTAGACACTATGGTCGCATTTATGCGTAACCTATTTAGTGCTGCTTTAAAAGATAATGATGCATTAGCAAGGGGCGTTTTAACGGGCATATTGCGTGTGTCTAAGGATAGCATGCTCTCTGGATTGAATAACTTAGAAACCTATACCTTACTAGATGAAGAATATAGCTCTCACTTTGGTTTTAGTGAAGATGAGGTTTCATCTTTGTTTCAAGCTAATGGTCTTAACACTTCCATAGAAGAAGTAAGACATTGGTACAATGGCTACAAAGTAGGGAGCTTGGTTAGGTATAATCCTTGGTCTATTATTGCTTGCATCAATAAAACGGGTCTTTTTGATGTCTATTGGGTTAATACGGGTAATAATGATTTAATTAAGCAGTTGATTGGCGCTTCTAATGATAACATCAAATCGAAATTTGAACAACTTATGCAAGGAGAGGCGTTAACCGTTCCTGTAGACAAACATCTTGCTTTCGACTTGTTAGATAGAGATGAAACTGCTTTATGGAGTTTACTTTTATTTGCTGGTTATTTAACCTTTCAAACGAGCAACATAAGTGCAGATAGTGATTTATATGATTGTACGGTTAAAGTGCCAAATGATGAAATACGTAGACTATACAATAGATTCTTTAAAGAATGGTTGAGTAGTAAGTTTATGGACCAAGGGGTGTATAACTCCTTTTTAGAACATTTAGTAGTTGGTGCAGTATCGACTTTTGTAGAAGCATTAAGCTTGTTTTTACGACAAAGTGCTAGTGCTTTTGATACACAATTTTCTAGAAAATCAGAAGGGTTTTACCATGGTTTTGTCTTAGGGATGTTGGCTAGTTTAGGTAGAACTCATTATGTAAAGTCTAATAGAGAAAGTGGATTAGGGCGTTATGATCTGTTATTAATCCCTAAAAAAGAAGGTTCAAAAGCAATTCTACTGGAGTTTAAACAGGTTCGGAAAGAAGAAGAACTGGAAAGTTCAGCTAAAATTGCTTTACAGCAGATACAAACGCAAGCTTATCATACCGAACTATTGCAATACCCGCATGTTAAAGAAGTAGTGGAATGCGGTATTGCTTTTTCTGGAAAGTCGGTTTTAGCGGCTTATGCTACCTATGATTTGATCGATAAACAGTCTAGTGATATTATTTTAACGAATAGATATGGCCAGGAAGAGGATTAGTACCCATAGAGGCTGTTCCTATACACTAGGCTGCTGGCCTGCCAATAAAAAGTTTGTCGCGCAGTAAAAGCAAGGAAACGAACACGAGTGGGTGAGTTCTGTTTTATCTTCTAGAAAGCGCCTATCTGATCTCACTGATCATAGTGACCAGCAATGTCAATAGCTTGTGCTGCACATAAAAGTGCAATGGCTAGTAAGTTAATAGTGTCTAACGTTTTAGTTATAAAGCCAATTTAATACAAATAACCTAAATTTTTTAGGGTTATGATTAACATAGCAAATAGTGGAGAGATTCTGCTGAGTAGAAAGAGGAACATAATATTTCAATACTTCTTGCATCAGCTCTTGAAAAGTTAAAAACATCTCTCTTTTAAGAGTACATGGTTTTCTTATTGTATTTTTTTAAAAATCGAACAAACAGGATACTGCCTGATATTAAAAAAGCAGCAATTTTGCTTATCCAAACAGATGGAATACCAAAGTTTATTACTTTGATAAGTAAATAACACAAGGGAATACCTATTAACCAATTGCTTATTGTAGCAATCAAAAATGGGAAAAATGTATCTTTTAATCCCCTTAAAAGTCCTAAGCTGATCGTATAAAACCCATCTGCAAAAATTAGCAATATAGCTAAAGGAATAGAGGAACAAATCATGCTATAGTCTGTTGTACTCCCCTTATAACATACGGTGAAAATGAAAAATGAATAATGGACTATAAAAAAAGCCAATACTAACATAACCATGCCAGTAGCCCCATAATATATCCAAATAGATTGTTTTTTTTTCTTGTGATTGGAACAACGTGTTTGCTTTACTAAAGTAGAAGCAGCTAAAGAAAATCCCCAACTAATCCCAATAGGTAAGCTAATAATGTTGTCTAATATAGCATTCGCTCCTTTATGTAATGCCCCAAGGCTTCCTATCATAAGCCCTGTAAAAGAAAAGAAAAAAAATTCTAAAAATAGTTGGGTGCCAATAGGAATACCTAAAGTTAATAGCTTTTTTATATATTGCCTATCAAAGTAAGACAGGGCCAATCGATAGTTAAAATCAGTTTCCAATCTTTTCCATACATAGGGCATCAAAGACAACGCCATAATAAACTTACTAGATAAAGTCGCTACACCTGCTCCAATAAGACCATTTGTAAAATTTCCTATGTTAACATGTATAAATAAATAATTCAGTATGATATTGGAAATCAATCCAATCATAGTTGCTATGAAGATAGGCTTTGTATTCCCTAGGCCTTCTAAATAGCGACAAAAAGTATTATAGACCATCGTAGGAAAAATAGAAAAAGCCAGCCATCGCATATAGTAGGGAACCATCGCTACTGCTTGTGTATCTTGTTTAAGATAGGGCAACCAATGGATCATATATAATAAAAGGCCACCAAAAATGATTGACCCAAGTAGATTAATAGATAAGCCATTAAAAAACCATTTCGTATTTTCATGTATGGTTTGGTGATTGAGTTTTTCTATAAAAGGCTGCAGCCCATACGCAATACCAGCAGGAAAAATAGAGAAGACAACAGCTAGATCTATACTTATAGAAACAGCAGCTACTGAAATCATACCCAAATGAGCAATCATAAGTAAGTCCGTAATGGGCATTAGATAGTGAACCATCATACTTAGTATGATCGGAATAGATAGTTTCAAAAAATGGATCATTTGAAAAACTTTATTATTTGAAATTAAGCGTATGAGAGCTATATAAATGGTTTAAATTCTTTTAGATAATTAAAATCTTTGACTAAATCAGTATATTTTTTATTACCTATTATAATCACCAATGCAGTATGATCATGCATTAATAATGATGAAGGGCGCTCCGTTTTTTGATGGGCTACTATCCTATAATCCATTTTTAGTATCTTACTCTTGATCTTTGGTAGAGTTAACCGGTTTATAATACCTGTTTGAGTAGGAATCTGTACCCATGCCGTATAACAATAATCTTGTTTATTTAATGAAATGGGTAAATCCATTGAACCTTTCTGCTATAAATGTCATTTATATTTAACTGTTTCACACAACAAGAAGGAGGAATGACTACACGATAGTAATAATCCATTTCTCTGTATATTGTTTCATTATCACGAAGATTCATCTCTTTAATAATGCATTCATTTTCATAAGTATACATTTTTTTATTTTTAGTAGGTCCGAATAATGGTGCGATAGTGTTACCCTATTTTCATCGCCTGCTACATCAAACATAATGTTAGACAAGCTGACGGCCTTATTCCAGCTCTTTAATAAGATAACCTTATTAATATAAACGTACGACATGCCGTTTTTCTAATCCGCTGGACAAACGTTCGTCAGCAAACTACAAGCTTACTGAAGCGCCAAGTTTTTTTATCGGCGGCCATTACACATTAAATTCACGCCATTGAAGCGAATGCAATTAATATAATGTTTTATCTGATAGTCAATAAAATATGGCATAAATATTATCAGAAATGCATCTACAGCGTAATATGTTTCAACTAATTTTTCTACATTCACGATTAGCTCCTTTGTTAGAGTTAATTTGGTGTTTTACCTTTTATTTTTTTCCAAATTTAAACCACAAAGGGGCTTTTCTAATCGATTGTTACTGATTATCAAAATTAAAAAATAGACTAGTCCAAAACAACTCACGTTAATAGCATAACCAGTATATATGTTGTGATAACTATTGACAAGTTGGTATCAATAGACCAAATCATTTTAAATGTTCCTATAACATGATGAAAAGGAATTTTGATATACGATTAATATCATCACTCATATACCTGTCTTCATTTAACGTAGGAAGCTGTGCCCGAACAGATTTATGAGTTAATTTCCAAACTGGACTTAACTGACATTTTCATGACAACTTTGCCAACTGCAATCATCTTATTCGTGTTACGATCTATAGCTATAATGGATGGTTCGTCGACAACAATTTTATCGTTGTGTATGTAAAGCTATTAGCTGTTCCTAAATCGACAGCGATATCTATGTGAAAATAACTCCAAATGCCCATGTAATATGTCTAAGTCTAAAAGATTGATGCGTAAGGTTTTTTACATGTAAAACTACTTAAAAAGTTATGAATCATACAAAAGTATTCAAGCCCGAAAGTATTTTTTTTATTTCTTGGAAAAATATTTATACCTTATTACTCATGGAATAAGGAAAAGAAATCTAAAAATTTAGATAGACCAAATTATAGAAAAGCTAATAGGATGCTCCTCCCATAGCGCGCGCCCCGTTAAGGTTATATCCTTTTTATTTAAAGTTAAGCAGATAGAATACTACAGAGATAGGCTATGGGATATACTATCGTGGATTGAAAAATTCGGACAAAAAAAAATAATAATTTGTTGCTGTATATTTTAGGTTAAGGATTTTCAAATAAAGGCATCAAATGAGCAGAAATAAGATTAAAAATCAATAAATAATAAAATTTATAGCTACCTAACGGCAAAAATGAAAAAAAATAACACGCTAAGCATACCAAAAATTATGCTATCGACCTATCACAACAGCCTCATTATATTACATCGGTTAATAGGCTTTTTTATTTTTGTACAGCCAACTAGTTTAGTTATAAGAAAGCTAAATCTTTGTTATCGATATAGATCGGTATCATGCCATTCGGTGGGCAATACCATCTTTAAGTAGATCTGATTGAATCATTTAATTATAAGTTTATGAATAAATATATTGTGCGCATTCTAAAAAAAATAGGTAATAAACAAGGTTTACCAATGATACTTTTACTTGGTATACTATTACCAGCTAAAACATGCAGTGAAAACACATTTAGGCGATATAACTTGGTAAAAAATGGTCTAAAAAAAACGTATGTGCAGACATGTCGGGTACTTGGCAAACGAAAATCATATGATGATATCAATAAGCTTAGGGAAGAGGTTGATCGTTTACTATCACAAAAAAAACGACTGTCTGACTGGATCAGCTCACAAAATGTGATGCTTTGTATAAAAAATTGCGAACTAGAACTTTTGAATAAAATTATAGATAATCTGGATGAAAAGAAAAAACATAAATGGCTGAATAAGAGTCATAAAGTAGATGATATATGTATAGGTCCGGGATTTATCGATGAGGATAACGATTTACTTGCAGGGCCTTTAGGATACGCATATGCTTTAAAAATAAAGAATCCGAGCAGCAGAATAACAAAAATATGTGAATTCCTATTAAAAAATGAGCATGTAGAAATAAACAATGTAGTTTGTCTAGTATCTTATGATGTCTATCAATGTTGTTATGGTACTACTGCTTATGGTGGCACTCTATGTCACAATAACACAGCTGATCTTGAAAAGAAGCTTAGCCTATTGGAGTGGGTACTTTCTGTTGCGATAAATTATCGCAGTTCGGAACGTATTGATTCGGAACTATGTAATATAATTTCTGATCTATTACCTATAGTTAAGGATTCTATTACTAAATACACTATTGCTAAATATAATAATGGTGGGCTATTGATGCCCCCTCTACATTTTGTTAAGGGTTTAGGTTTAATGAAGATTTTTAAAAAATTCGTCCAATATTGTGAACCAGAAGAGCTCGTTACGGTACTACATACCATAGCTGATATCGATTATAACACAAAAGCATATTATAAAGTGTGTGAAAATTACTCTCCAAACGATAACAAGCCTCCATTCTATGAAGAACAAGGTAGCTATAAAGATAAACAAATGCTAAAAAAACATGAAGATCAATATGGAGAAGTATTTAAAATAGTGTTTGACCAAATATTTTCTTCAAAAAATCAATTATCTGTGAAGTGCCTTTTTAAGAAAGATGACCATGGCCTTTCTGTATTTGCCCGTTCTTATATAAAGCCTGGTCCTAATAGAAATGCTATAAGGAAATTGTTTTTACCAGATCGGTCCAAATATGAACCTGTCTCATTAGTTCAATTCAAAGCGATTTTAACTGAAAGTAAGTCTTACTTAAACAAGGATTATTGGGACAAGATTGCTCAAGAGATACAAACCTTGTCTAAAACAAGAAAAATTAGTGGCGATTATGCTAAGCAATTAAAAGAGGTATTAAAAGAGGTACGTATAAGGTAGTCAATTGATCCATAGCGCCCATGCGGTTTGAGCAGGTTTCTAATATATGATGCACAGCTAGCTGTAGGGCAAAATATATTAATATCTTGGATAACCTCTTGCTCAGTAAATCTTTAAAATATTCAACTGCCTTACTACCTAAAAATCCTTGTAAAATAGGCGAAGCATAACCCTGCTTCACACGACAAATCACCTCCTTTTCATCTCTTTGATAATGTATTCATTTTCATAACTATACATTTTTTTATTTTTAGTAGGTCCGAATAATGGTGCGATAGTGTTACCCTATTTTCATCGCCTGCTACATCAAACATAACGTTAGACAAGCTGACGGCCTTATTCCAGCTCTTTAATAAGATAACCTTATTAATATAAACGTATGACATGCCGTTTTTCTAATCCGCTGGACAAACGTTCGTCAGCAAACTACAAGCTTACTGAAGCGCCAAGTTTTTTTATCGGCGGCCATTAACACATTAAATTCACGCCATTGAAGCGAATGCAATTAATATAATTTTTATTTTATAATCAATAAAATATGGCATAAATATTGTCAGAAATGCATCTACATGCGTAATATGTTTCAACTAATTTTTATACATTCATGATTGGCTCCTTTGTTAGAGTTAACTTGGTGTTTTACCTTTTATTTTTTTCCAAATTGAAACCACAAAGGGGCTTTTTTAATCGATTATTACTGATTATCAAAATTAAAAAATAGGCTAGTCCAAAACGACTCACGTTAATAGCATAATTAGTATATATGTTATGACAACTATTGACAAGTTGGTATCAATAGACCAAATCATTTTAAATGTTGCTATAACATGATGAAAAAATTACCGATTGGAGTAAGTAACTTTCAAGAGTTAATACAAGGGGATTATCTTTTTTGTGATAAGACCGGTATGATTACTGAGTTCCTCAGTAAAGGAGATAAAGTTACTTTAATTGCCCGCCCTCGTCGATGGGGCAAGACACTCAATATGTCTATGTTGCACCATTTTTTTGCATCAGAGGTAAATGGACTCAGTACAGCAGGCTTATTCGATGATTTAGCCATTAGCAAAATAGATGGTGGTAACCACATTGCACAACATCAAGGTAAGTATCCTGTGATTATGCTAAGTTTTAAGGATGTTAATGCAAGTGATTTCCAAGGGGCGTACAATGCAGTCTATGAGTTGATTTTAAAGGTGTATAGTAGCTATACTTATTTATTCAATAGTGATAAAATTAATGAGCTACAGTTAGAGCAGTTGTATGTTATTCGAAAAAGACAAGCTAATCAACAACAGTTAGAATCTGCTTTAGAATTGCTTAGTCAATGTCTCTACCAACACCATGATCAGAAAGCATATATGCTCATAGATGAATACGATACCCCACTCAACAAAGCTTATGGTAATAAAGAATACTTAGACACTATGGTCGCATTTATGCGTAACCTATTTAGTGCTGCTTTAAAAGATAATGATGCATTAGCAAGGGGCGTTTTAACGGGCATATTGCGTGTGTCTAAGGACAGCATGCTTTCTGGATTGAATAACTTAGAAACCTATACCTTACTAGATGAAGAATATAGTCCCCATTTTGGATTTAGTGAAACGGAAGTTGCCGCTTTATTTAAAGAAAAAGGTCTTGACACTTCCATAGAAGAAGTAAGACATTGGTACAATGGGTATAAGGTAGGGAGCTTGGTTATGTATAATCCTTGGTCTATTATTGCTTGCATCAATAAAACGGGTCGCTTTGATGTCTATTGGGTAAATACGGGTAATAATGATTTAATTAAGCAGTTGATTGGCGCTTCTAATGATAACATCAAATCGAAATTTGAACAACTTATGCAAGGAGAGGCGTTAATGGTGCCTTTAGACAAACATCTTGCTTTTGACTTGTTAGATAGAGATGAAACTGCTTTATGGAGTTTACTTTTATTTGCTGGTTATTTAACCTTTCAAACAAGCAATATAAGTGCAGATAGTGATTTATATGATTGTACGGTTAAGGTGCCAAATGATGAAATACGTAGACTATACAATAGATTCTTTAAAGAATGGTTGAGTAGTAAGTTTATGGACCAAGGGGTGTATAACTCCTTTTTAGAACATTTAGTAGTTGGTGCAGTATCGATTTTTGTAGAAGCATTAAGCTTGTTTTTACGACAAAGTGCTAGTGCTTTTGATACACAATTTTCTAGAAAATCAGAAGGGTTTTACCACGGTTTTGTCTTAGGGATGTTGGCTAGTTTAGGTAGAACTCATTATGTAAAGTCTAATAGAGAAAGTGGATTAGGGCGTTATGATCTGTTATTAATCCCTAAAAAAGAAGGTTCAAAAGCAATTCTACTGGAGTTTAAACAGGTTCGGAAAGAAGAAGAACTGGAAAATTCAGCTAAAATTGCTTTACAGCAGATACAAACGCAAGCTTATCATACCGAACTATTGCAATACCCGCATGTTAAAGAAGTAGTGGAATGCGGTATTGCTTTTTCTGGAAAGTCGGTTTTAGCGGCTTACGCTACTTATGATTTGATCGATAAACAGTCTAGTGATATTATTTTAACGAATAGATATGGCCAGGAAGAGGATTAGTACCCATAGAGGCTGTTCCTATACGCTAGGCTGCTGGCCGCCAATAAAAAGTTTGTCGCGCAGTAAAAGCAAGGAAACGAACAAGCATTTGTCTAAATATTACAAGTTTACTGAAGTGCCAAGTTTTTTTATCGGCGGCCATTAGCAGTAGAGTATACGAACTTCTATATTGAATACTATTTCTTTAATCCCCCCGCCATGGTTTGAACAAGTACTATGATATGATTACAATAGAAAATGTAAGCGTTGCCTTTGAGGACTTTTATGCTTTAAAAAATATTAATCTAACCTTAGATGAAAAACGAATTGGTATTATAGGTTCAAACGGCAGTGGCAAAAGTACATTTGCTAGGCTGATCAACGGACTACAGCTTCCATCTGAAGGGAAAGTCGAAATTGATGGTTTAGCTACTTGTAAAAATGGCAAAGCCATTAGGCGTAAAGTAGGATTCATTTTTCAAAATCCTGATCATCAGATTATATTTCCAATAGTAGAAGAAGACATTGCCTTTGGTCTTAAAAATATTGGTTATAATAAAGCAGAGATTCATCAGAAGATTGATAGCCTACTGGCGGCCTATGGTGTAACGCATTTAAGATATAAAAAATCGCATCTGCTTAGTGGAGGTGAAAAACAGCTTTTAGCGATTTTATCTGTGCTCGTTATGGAGCCTACCTATATAGTATTTGATGAGCCAAGCACCTTTTTAGACCTGAAAAACAAAAGAAAAATACTTCAAGTGATGGAAAAGCTCAACCAAACCATTATAGTGGTTACACATGACTTAGACCTGCTGACCCATTTTGATCGGGTACTGCTTTTTGAACAAGGCAGCCTAGTAGCAAATGATATCCCTTCCGCCGCTATAAAAGCCTACCAAAAGCTGATATATGACCCATTGTAAATTCTGTAAACCCTTTTATAAGATAGCCCCTAAATGGAAGTTCATGCTGCTTATAGTAGTCAGCAGCCTCTCATTTATACTATATGATTGGCGCTTTTACCTAGCCAATTTGTCTATAACCTTTGCTGTAAGTTGCTTGATGGATATTGCCTACAACAGGCCACTTTCAAAAGCCATTTGTAATCAAAAATGGCCATTGGCCACCGCATTTCAAAAACAGGTTAAGCAATTTTTTGCGCCAATACGGTCTTCCTTTTACCTACTGGTTGTAATTTTTTCGGTGCATACCCTTTGGGGGAATTGGATAGATGGCATAAAGGTTACACTTAGATTTTGCAACATTATCCTATTCGCTACATGGGTCCTATGGACGACATCCCAATCAGATATCATTGAAGGATTAGCCTCTTTATTCAAACCATTATCCTATCTTGGGTTAAAGCCTGCTAAGGTTAGCATCGCTTTTGCACTAGCCATACGCTTTATACCACTTATTATTGATACCTTTAAGGAAGTAAAAACGGCTCAAAAAGCAAAAGGAATAGATAAAAATTTTATAGCCATACTGATTCCTTCCATTATAAAAACGATAAAAATGGCAGATGATATAGCAGAGGCTATAGAAGCACGATCCTGGGAGTAAGGAAGTTTTACGTTACTTATACTGTGTGCCAAACTCTTTATCAGTATGACCAGATTTATTAGGCTGTTTTTTCTTAGGAGAATCTGTACTTTTTTTCGGCTTACTTGAACCAAACCTTACACCTTCTACTATGTTCTCCAAGCTCTTAGCATATTCTGGTTTGAGTCTTTTTACGCTTTCGAGTTCTTGGATTTCATTTAAAATATTACCCCAATCTTCCGATTTTAGATAATCTTTTACAATATCTAAAACACACTTAAACATTTCAACATTATCATCAATTTTGTCTTCTTCTTCAGGGAAGACGCACTTTAAAAGTTTGTTCAAAAATGTGTCCCATGAAGCAGGTGGTTCTGAATAGGCTAGGGCAAATAGAGAAGGTGCTTTATCACCTTGCTTAACTAGAAGGCTATAAACTTTTTCAGGAGAAAGGTCTCTAATTTTTTTAAAAAGTACACGAAACGCATAATCATTATTATATAAAGCAGCTACATGCAACGGTTTCATACCGGATTTATCTTCTATGAGCAGAAGACCTGCTTTATCTTGATCAATCAATTTTTCTGCTAAGGTTTTCACTAATTCCCCAAACCCCTGCCGAACAGCTACATGAAGTGGCGTTTCACCTTTCTTTGGATCTCTAGTAGAGATATCTATCTCCTTACAACCTAACAAATATTTAGCTATTTTGCTTTGGCTCTTCTGGAGCGCTAGTAAAAATGAAGTCAACTGCTTACTAGCCTTATTCTTATCAATGAAACCTGTATCAATTAAACAACGAACTAAGTCCACCTTACCTCCCTTTATAGCTTCACCAAGTGGTGTCCATCCTGTTTTATCAACCGAGTTTGGAAACTGATTTCTATATTGGGCATCTTTTCCTTTGTCTATATCGTTCTTAATACGCTTCAAAACAATACCTAGCTTCTCAAGCTTATCAGATTCTACTGCATCACGTACCGCAACATGCAACCAAGTTGTTCCATCCTTTATGGAACCGATATTTCTACTGTCATCTATATCTTCACGTAACCGTTGAGGAGATTCAAACGAAGGAATTATTGATTTGCCTAGCTTAGTATTTGGATTACACAAACGAAACGATTGTAAAATAATCAATAAAAATAAAATTAGGCCGAACTGGCTCGACAGGTTACGCAATTTAGTAGATCTATTAGGTTTTATTAGAATCTTAGTCATGGTGTTAATTGCTTTATCTATGAAATTTCTAATAGGAACAAAACTACTTGCTGATACCTGATTCAGAAAAATAGTTCATTCCACCAAACTAGCTGCTTCGCTTTATCTATTTGTGCTTCTGCTTTTCTTGATTGTTATTATAATTATTAATCTAGAAATTAACTTAAAAAAAAGCAAATTTTTCCAAAAAAATTTACAGTTCTTTAGCATAGAAGCATCATCTTACTAAGGCATAGCCTATAGCGTGTATACCAATTGCCTTATTCCACTTTGGTGAGTCGAACCACTACCATTACCCCTTCTATATCGATTTCGGATCCTTCTAACTCAGGTACAAATTGCAGTTGTACTGCTTGGATTTCAGTACAAATATAATCCATATAGCGCTCAATAGATTGACGAATCAGTTTATGATCGTTTTGAATATCAATTATAATCTTATCTTGAATATCAAAGTTCAGGGTCTTACGCAACTGCTGAATGCGGTGCACCCATTCACGTGCCATCCCTTCTGCACGTAAGGCATCATCTAAGGTAGTATCTAGGGCAATGGTGAGGTCTCCCTCTGTGGCTACATACCAGCCGGGTATATCTTCTGTAACAATCAATATATCTGATAAGGTCAAGGAGATGGTTTCACCCTCCAAGTGCAACAGATGGGTATTGCCTCGTTCTAAAGCATAAATTTCAGCTGGGGTTAAAGCTACAATAGCCGCACCAAGTGATTTCATTTTAGCGCCATACCGTTTGCCTAAAAGAGGAAAGTTGGGTTTGGCTTTTTTCAGATTATGGATATCATCTAAATAATGGATTGCCTTTACGTTAATTTCTGTTTTAATCAGCGCTTCTAAACGAGACCACCCAGCTGAAGCAAAGAGACCTACAATCCGGATGCTAGGCAACGGTTGACGCACCTTAACTTTATGTTTCTTGCGCAAAGCATGTGCCAAAGAAACAATTTTTTGTACCTGACCCATCTCTGTTTCTAAGGTTGAATCTAAGGCTTCTGTAGCTACTACTGGAAAATCTGATAGATGTACAGAGTGATGCTTTTCTTTTTCAGTAACACCATTCAATGCCTGGTAAAGATAATCTGCATAAAAAGGAGCTATAGGTGCCATGAGCTTGGCAACGGTTATCAGACAATGATAGAGGGTTTGGTACGCGGCTTCTTTGTCGCTATCTTGGCTGTTTTTCCAAAACCTTTTTCTATTGAGCCGTACATACCAGTTGCTTAAATCATCTATTACAAAATCTTGTATCATTCTAGCTGCTACTGTGGGCTCATAGGCATCATAAGCTTCTGTTACAGCTTGAATAAGTGTATGAGAACGGGAGATAATCCACCTATCCGCCTCATTTAAAGCACTATAGGTCAGCAGATCTTTATTAAAATAGAACTGATCTAAATTGGCATAAAGGGCAAAAAAGTTATAGGTACTATGGAGGGTAACGAAAAACTTACGCGCTGCTTCCGCTACACCTGCTGGGTCAAACTTTAAATTATCCCAGGGATTGGCATTGCTCATCATATACCAACGTATCGCATCTGGACCATATTGGGCCAATAGCTCGGTAGGATCAAGCGTATTGCCAATGCTTTTAGACATCTTATTGCCATTTTTATCCAACACAAGCCCATTGACTACTACATTTTTAAAAGCCGGTATCTCAAAGAGTAATGTGGAAATAACATGTAAAGTAAAAAACCATCCTCTGGTTTGGTCTACCCCTTCTGCAATAAAATCAGCAGGAAAACCTTTTTCAAATATTTCTTGATTTTCAAATGGATAGTGCCATTGTGCACAGGGCATTGCACCGGAATCAAACCAAACATCTATCACAGCGCTTTCTCGATACATAGGCAATCCATCACTACTGACGAGTACGATGTCATCTACATAAGGGCGATGCAAATCGATATCTGCCGGTATCTGCTCTTTCATATAGCCAGCCAATACGGCTTGCTCTACTTCAAACATAAGCTCAGCTATAGAACTGATGCATTTTTCTTCTTTTTGATCAGCAGTACGCCATATAGGAAGCGGAATGCCCCAATAGCGTTCACGGCTTAGATTCCAATCTACTAGATTCTCTAGCCAATTGCCAAATCGCCCTTTCCCTACAGCAGCAGGCTTCCACTGAATGGTATCATTTAATTCAATTAACAACTCCTTATAAGTGGTTGTTTTAACAAACCAAGCATCTAATGGATAATAAAGAATGGGCTTATGGGTCCGCCAGCAATGTGGATAACTGTGTTCATATTTTTCTACCTTAAAGGCCTTATTTTCTTGCTTGAGTTTACCCACCAGTAGTAGATCTACAGAGGGTAAAGTAGCATCTATTTCATAGGCAGCTTTAACATAACGTCCCGCAAAATCAGTAATTTCTGATACAAAACGACCTTGCTTATCTACAATTGGAACCGATTCGCCTGCCGCATTGGTTACCATAATAGGGGCAATATTTTCTTTTTGGGCCACACGGTAATCATCCGCCCCAAAGGTAGGTGCAATATGGACAATACCGGTACCATCTGTAGTGGTTACAAAATCAGCTGCAATTATTTTAAAGGCATCCCCTTTAGGCTGTACATAAGGCAAAAGTTGTTCATAACGCAAGCCTACCAAATCTGCTCCTCTATAGCTGGCCACAACTTCCCAAGGCAAAGCAGTAGCATCAGATCTATGAACAGGCTGATCGCCATCAGCACCAACCTGTTTACCTGTAAAAAAGCGCTTCATGGCATCTTCTGCTAAGATCACATAGATAGGGAGACGGCTATAGGGATTAATAGTAGCCACTTTAACATACTGAATCGCAGCTCCTACGGCCAGTGCACTATTGGCAGGAAGGGTCCATGGGGTAGTCGTCCAGGCGAGAAAATATTCATTTGGTCTATCCAACCGCTTAAATTGTGCAACGACAGAAAGGTCTTTGACCAACTTATAGCAACCGGGCTGGTTGAGCTCGTGGGAACTTAGTCCTGTGCCAGCAGTAGGTGAATAAGGCTGTATCGCATAACCTTTATAGATCAGTTCTTTATTATAAAGTGCCTTGAGCAAATACCAAACAGACTCAATATAATCGCGTTCATAGGTGATATAGGGATTTTCGTTATCTTTCCAGTAGCCCAGCTGCCTATTGAGCGCTTCCCACGCGCTTTTATAGGCCATAACTGTTGCACGACATGCCTGATTGTAGTCGATGATGCTAATGGTTTTGCCAATATCCTCTTTGGTAATACCTAGTTTCTTTTCCACTTGAAGCTCCACCGGCAAACCATGGGTATCCCAACCGCTTTTACGGCGTACATAATACCCCTGCATGGTCTTATACCTCGTAAAAAGATCTTTAACCGTCATGGCTAAAATATGATGCACACCCGGTGCACCATTGGCTGAAGGAGGTCCTTCAAAAAAAACAAAAGGTGTACTGCCTTCACGCTGTTGCATAGAACATGCAAATGTTTTTTGTTTTTCCCAGAAAAGATCAATTTCTTTTGCAATGTCTAGCAAATTCAGCTGCACTTGCGTTGTGTACTTTTTCATCTATGCAGAGGTAGTTAAGCCTATCATGTAAAACACTATTAAGTTGCAATTTAGTGAAAAAACCCCTCCATACGCTAGGTTATCCTAAAAAAACACTAGATTTGTTGATGCAACAGCATAAATCTTAGCAAAAGCAGCTGGCCTATATGGCTGGTATCTGCCTTGTACGAAAAGATTTTTTTACTTTTTACTGAAAAGCAACAGACCCTTCCATAGAACTTAAAAAACCCTATTGTATGCTATTAGATTTTGAAAAACCAATTGTTAAGCTTGAAGAAAAGCTTGCTAAGATGCAAGAAGCTGCTAAAGCACAAAATGCACCAGCGCTTATGGCCTCGATTGCCAAATTAGCAAGTGACATAAAGGCATTACAAGAGCGCACCTTTCAAAATCTAACCAGATGGCAGCGGGTTCAGCTGGCCCGCCACCCAGATAGGCCCTATACACTTGACTACATCGAACAGATTACAGAAAATTTTATTGAATTGCATGGAGACCGTTTTGCAGGGGATGATAAAGCCATGGTGGGTGGGTTTGGTACAATAAATGGGCAAACCATCATGTGTATTGGTCATCAAAAAGGGAGGACGACTAAGGAACGACAAATGCGCAACTTTGGCATGGCGAACCCAGAGGGATATCGCAAAGCACTTCGTTTAATGCGTTTAGCAGAAAAATTTAACAAGCCGATTGTAACCTTTATAGATACACCAGGTGCCTACCCAGGGCTCGAAGCAGAAGAACGCGGCCAAGCAGAAGCAATTGCCAGCAATATTCAAGCTATGTTTGGGTTACGTGTTCCTATTATATCTATTGTGATTGGAGAGGGCGCATCAGGCGGTGCTTTAGGCATTGCCATAGGAGACTATGTACTGATGTTGGAACATACTTGGTATTCTGTTATTACACCTGAATCTTGTTCTTCTATCCTCTGGAAAAGTTGGGATTATAAAGAACAGGCAGCCGAAATGTTGCAAATAACTGCCAAAGACATGTCTAATTTTGGCCTAATAGACGGCATTATTCAAGAACCCATGGGGGGCGCACATAGAGACTTACCAGCCGCAGCGGTACTTATTAAAGAAAGTATTCTCAACCATTTAGAAAAGTTATCTCATAAATCTATTGATACCCTACTCCAAGAACGCATGAAGAAGTTCTGCGCAATGGGCAGAATAGGTTAAGCCTATGCATTCATGGCAATTATCTTTATCTCTATTTATGCGAGGATCTGCATCTTTTGGTGCATATATAGGCTTCATATCGAAATAATTAAAATTAACTATGGCATGTAGTAATGATGCTTCTTTATAACCATATGTACTTTATTGGTATATAGCTTAAGCAATTCTTTTACATCTGAAACATGTTTTAAGCACACTTCAAGTAGATCAGCCAAACCAAGAAGGGCTGAAAAGTATATAGGTGCTGCATTTAACCCTTCATCATGTTGTGTAATAGACTTATCTAATGTCAGATAAAAATATCACTCCCATTCCTTGCTTATCACGCAAGGTTTTCAAAAAATATAGAACATACTGGCTCATGACATTATTATTTACACGTAAATATTCTACTCAAGCTTGCAAGAAATATTTAATTTTACTTCTCTATGTATAAAATGCTTTAATTTTCAATATGGCATGAATTTTTAGAAAACTGTAAGCCTTGTATTATCCTTAATAAGGAAAAAGGTTATATTTATATAAGGCATATAAGGAATTTTTTATATTATGCTGACTGATAGCAAATTACCAGAAGATAAATATGTTCCTACTGTATCCGTATATATGTTATATTGCTATACCTGGAAACAGATTCATAAATTTAATGGCATAAAAAACGATCACCTTGTACTATTGCCAGATTAGTAAGCGCCACATGGTGCATCTTGATCAATAAGGTATTGATTGGGTATATTTGCTTTAAAAACCAGTAAAATGAAATACACTTGGCTACTTACCACTTCATTTTTTTGGATACCTATGGCGCTATGCCATGCAGAACCTAAATCAGGAGCAATAAAGGATGCGGAATTTGTAATTGAAAAGCAAAAAAAGAATAAAGTCAATCATGAACAAAGACTATTTTTTAAAGCCCCTGCTCGAACTACAAAACGCCTCAACAAGCCCTTAGCAAGCATAAAAGAGCTCATGCTAGAAGACGTGTCATTTCACCCTGAAGCTGAAATATACCTTCCCTTTCGTTTAGAAAAGGAAAAGCCTGATCTTTCATTTAACCACTATTGCAGGTTAGGTATCGGTTCATTGCTATTGCCTTATCTAGAGGTCTCATTAGACAACTGCCCCTTTGGAAAAACCATTTGGTTAGCCAACCTAGCTTTTGTTCCAGAGTTATGGAACAAAAAATCAAGGGAAACCTCGCTTTTTCTACAGGGCAGGTATGGAGTAGGGTTATGGCGCCTGCAGCCCAATTTACATTATCAACATAGTTGGTACAACTATAATGATGCAACAACCCATGCCTGTGGCATACATCAGGGTAAGATTAGTTTGTTGCTGCAACAAGCCAGTGCATCTTCCACTCAAGATGGGCAAGTAAGTTTAAACCTGCTTAAGTATCAGAATAAAAAAATAAACGAACAGCTATTGACATTGCAATATAAGTGGGTTAAGCAACTCGATAACTGGTCTTTAAAAGTAGCTAGCTACAATGATATAGCTGGGTATACAAACGATACAAACCAACAAACACGTTTTATTTTTTCCGTTGCCCCTAGCTGTTATTTACGTTTGTTTAAGTCGATGCAGCTGAAGACTGGCCTACGAATGGCTTATCATAATGATCCGATTCCTGGCAAAATACCTAATTTTGACCTTTACCCTATGGCCAAAATAGGCTGTGTGCTCACACCTTGGCTGACCCCTTATGTGGGCATAAAAGGCATGGGGGTAGGTGGTAGCGTAGTACCACTGCATCTACATGATGTAGTAGCCAAAAATCCTTTTATAGCTTCTAATTGGGAGCTATCTTATTATCATCAATACTTCAGTCTATATGGTGGCAGTAAAGGTATCCTTTCACCCCATCTCTCTTATCACCTACGTGTAGCCTATCGACAGCTTAAGCATCAACCTAAAATCGTCTCTGTTTCGGAAGATCAGGTTAAGCTGGCGTATAATCCAGGCGACGATTATGTATTAAAATCCACTGGATTAGTCAACTATAGTATACCTGATACCACATTCAGTACAACCATACAAGGAAGCTATTACCGATATTTCGACAATGGATCACGCCCTATCTGGTGGTACCATAAACCTGTATACAAATTAAAGCAAATGCTTGCCTATAGCCCCCATTCAAAAGTTTTACTAAAAGGTAATCTGCATCTATATGGTCCAACCATTGTAAAAGATATAACGGGTGCTACTACTGAACGCGAAAGGATTATAAATCTCTCTTTAGACATCGATTATTTTATCTCTAAAAGATTTACAGTATTTTTAATGGTTGATAACCTGCTAAATCGAAAACATATTTCTTACACCGGTTATCCTGATAAAAAAATCAACTTTACAGGTGGCCTACAATATAGATGGTAATTTATAGATT
Organism: Cardinium endosymbiont of Nabis limbatus; assembly: GCF_965196625.1. Lineage (GTDB taxonomy): Bacteria > Bacteroidota > Bacteroidia > Cytophagales > Amoebophilaceae > Cardinium. Next base: position 1,007,149 of record NZ_OZ239769.1, read on the forward strand.
ATGATAGATCACATTGCCCAACTCCGGGAAAAAATTGAAAGTGCCATTATTCAGGACAAATCAACCTTAGAAAGCTTTCGGCGCGATTTTATCAGCAAAAAAGGTAGTATTGCGTGCCTATTTGAGGCCTTCAAGCAACTCCCTACTGAAGCAAAAAAAGCAATCGGTCCAGCGTTAAATGGTTTAAAAAGCCAAGCAGAAAAGAAGTTTAAAAGCGCAGCAAGCGCACTAGAAGCAGCAACAAAACCATCTACACAGCCACCAGTAGATGTGACCCTTCCAGCTTTTGGTACCCCTATGGGTAGCCTACATCCCTTGACCATTGTGCAAAACAAGATTATTTCCATATTTCAGCGCATTGGTTTTAACCTTGCAGAGGGACCAGAAATTGTAGGAGACTGGCATAACTTTACTGCATTAAACTTCCCTGAAAACCATCCTGCACGTGATATGCAGGATACATTCTTTCTGCAGCGTGATCCAGATCAGTTGTTGCGCACGCATACCACTTCTGTACAGATTTCAACCTGTGCTGCCCAAAGCCCCCCTATTCGATCTATTGCGGTAGGGCGTGTCTTTAGAAATGAGGCAATCTCTACACGGTCGCATTGTTTTTTTCACCAAGTGGATGGGTTCTATATTCACACAGATGTCACTTTTAGTGACCTAAAAGGTACGATTTATCATTTTGTGGAATCAATGTTTGGCCAAGAGACCAAACTGCGTTTTAGGGCCTCTTATTTCCCCTTTACAGAGCTAAGTGCAGAGGTAGATATAAACTGTAGGTTGTGTCAAGGAAAAGGCTGTACGGTTTGTAAGTACTCAGGTTGGGTGGAAATATTGGGTGCAGGTATGATTGATCCCAATGTTTTAACCAATTGTCATATCGATCCTGAACAATACAGTGGTTTTGCTTTTGGAATGGGCATAGAACGGATAGCGATGCTCCTCTATCAAATTGATGACCTACGGTTGTTTTCTGAAAATCATCTTGCTTTTTTACGTCAATTTACAGCTTGCTAGAAGTAGTGCGTTTAGACAATGGTATCAGCTTTGTCCAAGGATAGGTTTTGGCCTGTTTTAAGACAAAGCAGCCATACAGCTAAATGGGTATAAAAAATATTATTTTTCTTGATGCTCGAAATAAGCATTTAACAATTGATAACATTTTATATATCCATTCTGTAACGCCAAATAAGCAGGTGTTTTATTAAATTTATTTTTCTTTGATAAAGCACCTGCTCTTATGAGTTCTTGCACCACTTTAATATGACCATTTTGAGCAGCAAGGTGCAAAGGAGTATTCTTATACTGGTCTAATACATTAATTTTTGCTTTTGCACCTAGCATAGCCCTTACAGAGACCTCACAGCCATTTTGAGCAGCAGTGTGCAAAAGCGTTTCTTCATTCTTTTTTTTAATATTGACCTTTGCACCATACCGTATAAGCAATAAAACACAATCGGCATGTCCATGTTTGACTGCAGCATATAACGGAGTCTCATTAAATTGATTGGCCATATCTAGTTTAGGTTTGCTTTTAACAACCTTATCCAAGAGGGGTTGACCTTCAACTTTGCTTTTGAGTTTTTTAGTTATAGCATGCTCATTCTGATCAGCTTCAATCAATGCCTCTACACAATCCAAATGGCCATTAGCAGCTGCTAAATAAAGAGGAGTTTCTTTAGCCCGATTGTAGACCCTAACCCTTCCACCTGCTTGTATCAATTCTTTTAAACAGGCTAAGTACCCTCTTTTGGCCACTACATGCATAGCCGTAGCACCTGATTTTTTTGGAGCATTTACTTTAGATTTTGCTTTGATCAGTGCTTGCAACGCAACCAAATCCCCTGTTTTTCCAGCTATATGTAGGGGGATTACACCCCACTGATTCGCTATATTTACTAGTGCACCAGCTTGTATAAGTTCTAAACTAGCCTCTATATTTTTACATGCAACAGATAAATGAAGGGGGGTATTTTTAAACCTATCGACAATAGAAAGCTTAGCACCAGCTTCTAAAAGTACTTTCAAGCATTTTATATTGGAACTGTTAGTAGCCATATGCAATGGTGTAAATCCTATATGGGTTGTTGCATGGGGGTTTGCACCAGCTTTTAGTAATTTATCTAGGCAAACATCATGTCCATAGAAAGCAGCTAGGTGAAGAGGGGTTTTATTATGAAAATCTTGTACATTTATAGCTGCCCCTGCTTCAATAAGCTGCGCCACACAACTACTATGACCTGATCGAGCAGCCCAGTGTAAAGGTGTGCGCTGCTTTTCACCTATTAGGTGTACATATGTTTCATGGGTGCTTATCAACGCTTTTAAACAATCGGCTCTACCATACATGGCTGCTACATGTAAAGGCGTATTTTGTTCTTTATTGCGAACAGATGGATTTATACCTGCCTGTAACAATAGCTTTAAACAATCCAAATGGCCCCCTAAAGCTGCAGCATGTAAAGGTGTATTGAGGCCTTCTACGGCATGGACATCTGCTTTATGATCTAACAGTGCCTTTAAAACGCCCAGTTTTCCATATTGAGCGGCTAAATAAAGAGGGGAAATACCATTAGGCGTAATAACATTTACCTTAGCCTCGTTATTGATTAATAATTGTATAGACGCCACATTGCCACCTTGTGCAGCAACATGCAGAGGAGTTAACTTATGCTGATGGGTAAATACCTGCACCTTTGCACCTGCTTTTATTAAAGCTTGAACAGATAAAAATGAACCTGATAAAGCAGCATAGTGTAAAGGCGCGAAACCATCTTTATCAAATCCATTTACATTGAGCCCTCTTTGAATCAAATAGTTCATGCATGCAGCTTGACCAGATGCTGCAGCGACATGGAGGGATGTTCTACCTTGGGAATCAGCACACCGAACATTGGCGCCAACTGCAATCAGCTCCTTAATAATGGCTAGGTGGCCATTTTGAGCAGCAAAATAAAGAGGGGATCTTCCTAGATAATCTACTATATCTACCTGAGCTCCTGCATTAATAAGTTCTTGTACACAAGGCAAATTACCTCTGGCAGCGGCAATATGTAATGCACTAATTTTATTTTTGTCTAATACCTGTACATTTTTACCAGCAGCAATTAAAGAACGAATATGGGCGACATCCCGCTTAGCAGCTGCTTGGTGCACCTCTAAAGGCGATATATGCTTGTCTAGAGGCACCGATTTAGGTATGGTAACCTGATCAAGTGGCGCTGCTGCTTGCTTACTATTGCCATACATAGGATATGTAGAATGGATATATACCCCAATACAAACTACAGATAGTAGAATTTTTTTATTAAACATATAATAACATTTTGTTTTTGCAACTACCGCTTCAGTACCTCTAAACTGGGCAGTTTTCTATCTGCTGCAATATAGGCGAGCAAAGCCCCGCCTCCGGTGGAAATATAGGAAACCTCATTTTCATATCCTAGTTGTGTAATGGCAGCAGCGCTATCCCCCCCCCCTACTATACTGTAGGCACCCCGCTCAGTGGCCTTTGCAATGGCTTGGGCAATAGCCAATGTACCACCAGCACATTGACTCCATTCAAATATCCCCATAGGCCCAGCCCATAATATGGTCTTAGCTTCTCCAATCAATGCAGCAAAGTGTGCCTGTGTAACTGGCCCAATATCTACCACATAGGAGCCACATAAACAATCCGTAAGAGATACGGTGGAAACGGCACACTGCTCATGCATTTCAAAGACAGTTAGGACATCCGTTGGCAACCACAATTGAGCGTGGCTATTGCGCATCAACAGATCAAGCAGCTTACTGGCCATTGCTTCTGCTGATGCATCGCTATCAGCACAGTCTCTAGCCTGTTTTGCTTTTGCATGGTAGAAAGGTAGTATAAGCCCTCCACCAATCAATATATGGTCTACATAACGCATTAAACCTTCAATAGGCTTTGCCTTATCTACCAGTTTATTCCCGCCCATAATGGCTATAACGGGAGATTGCGCTTTTGAAAAAAGCTTATCCATAGCAGCTATTTCTTGTTGCAATAAATAGCCCGCATACCGTTCTTTAAAGAAAGCAGGTAGCAAACACGTAGAAACATGATTTCTATGAATGGTGCCAAAAGCTTCATTAATATAGACATCTGCTAATGCAGCCAATGCTTGCGCAAAGTTGTTATCTTCTAATGTTTCTGCTGCGTAAAAACGAACATTCTCCAGTAATAAGATGCTACCTGGTGCTAATTGATCTATCTGTTCTTGCACCGCTGTTCCTATGCAATCGGGTGCAAAGGCAACCGGGTGCTGCAATAAAGTAGTTAATGTAGGCAAGAGCCTGCTCAATGAATAACGTGCTTCATAGCCATTTTTAGGCCTTCCAAAATGAGAAAGCAAAATAGCTATGCCACCATCTGCTATTACTTTTTGAATGGTTGGTAAACTATTTCGAATGCGTCGGTCATCGGTAATGATATCCTGATCCGTTATGGGCACATTAAAATCAACCCGTATGAGTACTTTTTTATCCTTAAAAGAAATTCCTTGAATACCAACCATGAAAATGTATGATGATTTTGCTTACAGACCCAATGCGATTTTTCGATTAATATGTTCTAGGATATCATTTAACTGAGTGGGGTAATGTAATCCATAGCAATATCCCCAAAGGGCAAATACATCTCCTTCTTGATCCGTCTGATGGCATTTAAACTTCCATTTTCTACTGACCTTTCCGAAATAAATGGATATTCTTGAAGAGGATTTAGATTGGTAATTGCCTTCTACATTAACAGGATCAAAACCAGAGACAAGCGAGCCAATTAAAGAGATTTCATTGATGCACTGGAGAATCATGTCTTTCGTTTTTAGCTGCTCTATTGTACCTACTCCCTGCTCTACCACAGGATTTTTATCTACTACTGCTACTTCTTCTATTAACATAATCATTTTTTGACATTCCACATTGGTAATTTTGAAAACGCTAAAACGCTAATGTGAATTCTTCAATTTAAGAAATATTTTGATAGTTTTACTCCCCACCTATTGGATCTACCCCGCCTTTCTCTTTCACTGCTAGCGTCTACCTTATTTATAGCCAATGGCAAGACATCTATTATTCTAGTCTATTTTTTATATATTAGTGGATTGGCTACGCCAACACAGATAACTTTGCTTTAGTTTTAAAGAAAGCCAACTCCATGGCACTACTAATGGCAAACAACTAAAAATATCCTTATTTTCTGGGTTGGATTTGCATCCAACAAAATAAAAAGCTTAGGTAAAGCCTGAAAGCATAATTTTTGTCAATACAATTAATATGAAAGGTAACATGAAAGCAATTGCAAGATTTTTAGCAGTGCTTCTTGCGCTGCTCTCTATAGGTATGCATGGGGGCGTTGTAGTCATACCCATACTTGCCGGGTATAAGTTTAGCATGCTATTTATTGCCTTCTTACTCCTACTTGTATCCATACTTCTTTAAACAACTAAGCAAGTCTAGCATTCGTTTATTACATAGCTAGCCATAGCGGGAAAAATTTTTAGAGCAATCGAGCATAAGCATTGTAAAAAATAATTAACACTATAAAACATAGAACGTAAATGACCTATTACACAGAAGAAGGGCTAGAGCGCATGAAAAAAGAACTCAGCTGGTTAAAAAGCGAAGGTCGCATTCGCGTAGCCAATGATCTAGCAGAAGCACATAAAAAGGGAGATTTAAGTGAAAATGCAGAATATGATGCGGCTAGAGATGCACAAGGCTTGTTAGAAGCAAAGATTGCTGCCTTAGAAACTTTAGTGGCCAACGCTAGAGTACTGCAGGAAAATGAAATCGACTTGTCTCGGGTTTCTATTCTCTCTAAAACACGGGTTAGGAATAAAAAAACAGGCACAGAATCTGTTTTTATGCTTGTCTCACAAGGGGAAGCTGATCTAAAGCAGGGTAAGATATCGGTTGAGTCACCTATGGGCAAAGGATTATTAGGTAAAAAAGTATCAGACATTGCGCAAGTGGATACCCCCTCTGGTATCATTGAATTAGAAATTTTAAAAATTGGGTTAGATCTTTAAAATATTACCACTCAAAATTTATAGAAGGATTTGCTGTAATCTTTTATTTCTATTAATTTAGCTAGCAGATAAATATAATCTTAAGAAGATATGGCCTTACGGATAACAGACGCATGCATCAATTGTGGCGCATGCGCAGTTGAATGCCCTAATACTGCAATATATGAGGGCGGAACAAATTGGCAATGGGCTGAAGGTACGCAGTTGAAAACCGTAGAAGTAAAAGGAGCCGTATTGGATGCAACAGTGCCACAAGCGCCTTACGTGGATGATACCTTTTATATTGTTACAGATAAATGTACTGAATGTGTAGGCTTTCATGAGGAACCACAATGCGCAGCGGTTTGCCCAGTAGATTGTTGTGTATTAGACCTAGATCACCCAGAAACAAAAGAAACATTACTAGCCAAAAAGCTGTTTTTACATGGGGAGTAAAGGAGCTACCGGAATAATATTAAAAAATAATGATACAGTGGAATTACATACAGGATTAGATGAGATTTATTCCAAAAGAGTAAATGCAGGAAAAAGAGTTTATTTCTTCGATATAAAGTCAACCAGAGGCAAGGATTACTACCTGACCATCACAGAAAGTAAGAAAAGAACAGAAACAGATGGTATGACTTACGAAAAACATAAAATTTTTCTATATAAAGAAGATGTGAATAAATTCATTCGTGCGCTTAATGAGGTGGTTGATCACCTTAAAACGACCCTAATGGCTGACTATGCATTTGATCAATTTGATCGCCCTGCAGAGGAGCATCCGAACAAATAAACTACCCAGATCTAGACCGGGTCTATTTAGGGACACCACATCCAATTTTTTCATTTTATATATTTGATCCATGGCTTTAAAATGTGGCCTTGTTGGTTTGCCTAATGTAGGCAAATCTATGTTGTTTAATGGCTTATCCAATGGCAATGCTGCTTCTGCCAATTTCCCTTTTTGTACTATAGAACCCAATATAGGTGTAGTAGCTGTGCCAGATCCACGTATGGAACTACTTGCCGCATGGGCACATTCGAAAAATATAATCCCTGCTGTTATTGAGTTTGTAGATATAGCTGGATTGGTTAAGGATGCCCATCAAGGGGAAGGGTTGGGCAATAAATTCCTTAGCCATATTCGAGAAGTTGATGCAATTGTACATGTGATTAGGTGTTTTGAAGATGAAGATGTATTACATGTAGCGGGCAGTGTAGATCCTATTTTTGACAAACAAATTATTGACCATGAGCTGCGGTGTAAAGACATTGATACTTTAACCAAAAGGTTGGATAAAATAGAGAAACTTGCCAAACATGGACCTAAGGCCCAACAACATGCCTGTGCACTTTTAAACCTCTTTTTACAAGAATTAAAACAGGGCCGTGATGCACGGGCCATCCAGGTAGAAGCAGCAGACCAACCATTTATAGACGATTGGCAACTATTAACCTCAAAGCCCGTTATTTACTTTGCTAATGTAGATGAGGCCACGATACTTGGTAAAAAAAATCCCCACTTAGCTGCTCTACAAGAGGCTGTTGCGCAAGAAAATAGCAAACTAATCATTGGTTCTACTGCATTAGAAATGCAGCTAAATGGGTTAAATAGTGATGAAAAGGATTTTTTCTTAAAAGAATATAAGCTTATGGAATCTGCACTGGATAAGCTGATTCAATCAGCTTATGCCCTCCTTAAGCTGATTACTTATTTTACCGTAGGGCCACAAGAGGTACGCGCATGGACCATTCAAAATGGTACAAAAGCACCTCAAGCCGCAGGCGTGATCCATACAGACTTTCAACGCGGATTTATTAAGGCAGAGGTGATTGCTTTTGAGGACTATAAAACCTATAAAAGTGAAAATGGCTGCCGTGAGGCAGGTAAACTACGTATAGAAGGCAAAGAATACATCGTGCAAGATGGTGATGTAATGCTTTTTCGTTTTAATGTGTAAACGACCAACCTGCTCATATCAAATCAATACCCAATGCTGCTATTTCGCAGCTACCTTTTTATATCACCTATAAGCTATACTTTCTTAAATTGAAACTGTATCTGTTCAAATCAGCGGTAGAAAAGGAATTTTTAAGTCACTTTTTTATCTGGTTTAAGATAGCGCGGTATACAAACGGCTTATTGTTTTTTTCTCTACCTCATTTTACTATTGTAATTTCTATAAACAGTGTTTAAATTAAATTGGACGGTTTAGGGAGCTATGCATTAAATCATCTAGTTTAAGCCCCCTTGAAATATAAATCGGCAAACTACTATTTTGATGATACATAAAATAACAAAGCAACAGACGCGTAGTATTATGTTGCTTACCAAACAAATCATAGCTATGTTGGGTTGCTTTTATTTTTGTACAGCAGCATTGACTGATTGCAATAAAGGTCTAAAGGGAAACGCCGGTCTAAGGAAGGGTAGATTGGCTAATACGACGCCATATGATACAAGTGATAAATTGGTTTCAAGAGATTATAATGATCCTGATAAATTTTGGTGTGCATTTGAAAAAGCATTACAGGGTGAGGCAGCTGCTATGGATTTCTTAGTAGCAAGGGGCAAAGATATAGATGCTAAGGCGCCACATAAAGAAGAACCCGGATCTGTGAAGATAGCCATTGTAAAAAATAGTGAGGGAGGCATCTCATTAATACTGGAATATGCACGTAAGAAAACGTTATTACAAAGCAAGGACCAACAGGCACAACCCATTACCCTAATGGTAGCTAAGGATTCAGTAAGCGCTTACAAAGAAGTTACCAATGCTGATCCACCACCTTCCTATGAAAAGGCCACCAATCCTGATGCATTGCCTTCCTACGAAGGAGTTAGCAATGCTGAACCACCGCCTTCCTATGAAAAAGCTACCAACCCTGAGCCGTCTTATATCACATTTATGAAGCGATTAATGCAATACAAGCCAGATTTAAATAGCTACAATAGATACGGAGAAACATTGCTTACAGAAGTAATAAAAAATGGACCAAATCAAAATCAGACAGCACTGATCGAATTGTTCCTGAAAACTGGTGCAAATTCTAATGGCTTAAACCGTAAGCAGCAGGCCCCTTTAGCCGTGACCAAGCGGATTAAAAATATTGAAAATCGAAAAGAAATTATTAAACTATTGATAGACTATGGAGGCAATCCATTGCTGGCCCCAACGGATAAAAATACCCAAGAATATGTCCGAGAGGTTGTGATCGGTCAACTAAAAAAAGTGAATTTAGCTTTACATTCTCCTACTTGTAGCCAAGCATTAGCACAAGCTGATGCAAAGCTGCCATTATTTTTTAACCAGAAGTACAATAGGTCTGATGCTGTCTTATCAGGTAAAAAAGATTTAACTTGCGTGGTTTGCGCTAAAAAAGAGGCTGCACCCACTACTATCCAAATGCCTGCATGTGGCCATTATCTGCATGGTTCTTGTCTAACACGATCACTTATTCATATGAAATCTAAAGGAACAATCAAGTGGTGGCCCAGGCCTTCTTACATATATATGCACCTTTGCCCCTACTGTAAAAAGGAAATACCGCAGGGGCTTATAAAAGATTTAAATCAATTCTATGAGGGAATAAAATTTGAGCATATGGCTTTTACGCTCGCCCTGCGCGTAGCCTTTGCGATTCCATGTGTCACCGTCATCCCTGGAGGATTCGTACTTGCGGCTGGTTTATTTTACCCAATGTGATACCGCTTTAAGCGGCATCGGCTTTCGATCCAACGGAGATGTTGGTTTGAACAACCACCCTTATCTTGTAAATCTATATCACGATTCAGAAGTGCTATTCATTCATTTGTTTGGTCTTGTAGAACTACACATTCATTGCCAGTTCTAATATAAAAATTCACAAGGCCCTTGTAGTTTGCCAATTCTATCATTTATTAAGCGTAGTACATTAACTTGCAGCTTTGCTTCTTAATGAAGAAAAGAAAATTTAACTATTGTATATTACAAATCCAAAAAAATAAAGAATGGTTTTGCAGCCAATGGCATCAACTTAAGGGGTATATTTTATTGACTATTCAATAAAGCATCATTTTAATGGGCAGGTTGTTTCCACTGCGTCAAGTTAAAGCGCTAATGGCCGCCGATAAAAAAAATTGGCGCTTCAGTAAGCTTGTAGTGTACTGACGAACTATTGTGCAGCGGGAAAAACAGAACTCGCCCGTGCAGCGGGCTCGAACAAGCTGTTTTTCTGATCCGCTGCACAATAGTTCATTTCATTCTTTTACTCCGTGCCAAATTTTTTATCGGTGGCCATGGGCGATGGAGTATACGAATGATCCATTTGCCTCTGTACTAGAATAGGTTTTCCTTAAGTTGACGCCATTGTGCGAACGCCCCAATGTGAGATAGATAGTGTACTACTGATTCTAAACAGATCCAAAAATATTTACTATTTGAATGGAGAGATGGGTATAAACCATTTTTGCATTGGCATTTCGTTCTAAGCAATAATAAGCCTGCATCAATTGTGCGATCAGCGCTTTTAGTTGGTCAATGGTAACACTAAGGCCAAATTTTTTGCTAAAGGTTTCCTCGGCGGCCAAATGTATTTGCAGAAACGGGTAATCCAACTTGCCCAATAAAGTAATCCTAATCAGCTGTAGTGCATACGTAAGGAAATTTTTTTGTGCATCAATAGATAGTTTGTAAAATGCCTCAGATTGCGCAACCAATTTAATCAAATCACCACTATAACAACTACGCATCCAATGGCAAAAACGTTCAAAATTGTCCTGAACACCCTGCTCCAGCAATTCAAAAGCTTTAGACAAATTGCCTTCCGCTAAAAATGCGACCTCTTTATAACGATCCGGGTCTAAGTCTCTATATTTATTTCGTAAGAGCTGCTGAATAGCTATTTCTGAACAAGGAGGAATGGTATGCTGTTGACTCCGGGACCTAATAGTAGATAGTATGCGGTCCACATTGGAACCAACCAATAAAAAAACAGTAGCTACAGGTGGTTCCTCTAAGGTTTTCAATAGGGCATTAGCCGCTGTATGATGAAGATACTCTGGCAGCCATATGCAGACTATTTTATAAGGCCCAATAAAAGCTTTTAAACTAAGTTGTTGGATAATTTTACTGGCATCTTTTCTGCTAATTTGGCACTGCTTGCCCTGATCATGCATAACGGCAGCCCAATCCTCTAGGGTCAAAAAAGGATTTTCCCTAAGACAGTTACGGAATTTTTCTAAATAGGTTGTATCTGATTGGGCTTCCAAAGCAGCACTACTTGCTTTTTTAGGAAAAACGAGTTGCAGATCTGGATGGGTCAATTGCACCATGCTAGCACAAGAAAAACAACTGCCACAAGCATCAGATTCCTGACGGGAACTACAATTTAAATAGGTAGCAAAAGCTAATGCTAAAGCAAGATTTGCAGAGCCAGGAGGCGCTATAAAAAGCTGAGCATGGGCAACCTTACCTGTAACAGCCATTCTTATTAAAGTGCTTTTAAAAGCATAGTGCTCAGGTATCTCTGCAAATTGCATTTCAAAAAGAATTTATATGCTACTTTTTGCTTGATAAAAAAGCAGTCAAAGGGATTTGGCGCTTTCAGTAAAACGGAAGTCTTTGAGCGAACTGTTTTTATGATTACTGATCTACTTTAATAGCGGCGTTTTTCTTTTTATACTTTTGATTGAAACGCTCAATCCTACCTGCTGTATCTACAAAAATTTTCTTACCTGTATAAAAAGGATGGGAAACATAACTCACTTCCACTTTAAATAAAGGATATGTTTTTTTATCCTCCCACTCAATCGTTTCTGAAGTAGCTATTGTAGAGCGAGTCATAAACTTGGCACCACTAGAAGTATCCAAAAAAACAACTGGCCTATATTCCGGATGAATATCTTTTTTCATAAGTATATTAAATGATATATTTTTTAAATAAAAGCATACCACTAATTTAAGAAAGTTTCTTAAAATTCTACCTATCTTTAATCAGAAAATAGGAGTTTACCTATTCTAGCCCCTCATGCTGCATTATCCCTTTAGGAAATGGCTTCAGCCTCCTCGTCTTCCCACCATAAATTGGTCACATAATATTTAATCACACTATCTTCTCCATAATCACGTTGGGTTCTTATTTGTAACGTGTAATTAAAGGTATCTCCAGTCCAACGCAAATGAATTTTATTTCTGAAACTTCCATAATAGGCCTTTACAGCATGAATCTTATTGCTTGAATCTCCAAATGTACTAAGTGCTATAGCGTGGGTCATAGCATATAAACCACGCCCTTTTTTACCAATTTTAGCGATTACTTCAAATGCATGGCACGCATTTAATGGAGGCGTAATATTATACCAATTGCCATCACCAGGGGCTGTACCAGCAGCATAAGCACCCCTACGCCCATGCATGCTGATATTACCATTCACAGTTAATTTTTCTGATGGATTGGTTGTACCAATACCAATATATCCATTTGCTTGAACAAAAAGTTTGCTTTCCCCCTGCTTATCAACAAGATTAAACCCAAAATCTGGCGTGTTTTTGGGATACTGCTCAATACTCCAAGTCGGCTTAAAATCATTTAAGTTATTAAAAAAAGTTATCAACTTAGAGGAGCTCCCTTTAGGAGACAAACTCAAGCCATGATCTTGAGAAATAATCTTATCATCTTGTTTATGAAACATTGAGTCTATCAAATCCTCAAAATCACGCTGGGTAGGGATAGATCCTTTTTCAAAGCTTTTCTTTAGTGCCTCTCTACTAGTGATTGCCATGATCGGTTCTAATATATTTTTTGGTAATTAAACAATATTCTTCTAAACTTGGTATGGGTGCGCCTTGATCTACACATGGTATAGGTTCTTGCTTAGGGCGCTCCCATGGACCTACTATAAAATCTTCAGAAATAGCCATATCGCCTATGCTGCCATGACGCAATTTAACAGCAGCATCGAATTTATCCACCACAGATATTTTATGATTTTTTGAAGAAACCATAACCGACCATGGATAACCGGCAAACAAATGACTATCATAAGTTGTTACCTTATCCAGCTTTAAATCTGGAGCGTTACCAGAATACTTCAATATAGAAAAATTTCCTATGCCTTCTATATAATAACGGTTATTAATGAAGTCTATAATCTTAGAAGTAGGTATATTTCCACCTAACTGTACATCCACTGATGGGTTTAATACCCAAGGAGAAAAAAAGTTGTGTAAATCCTGGTATAACAAATTTAAGAATAATCCTTTTTCATACCCGGGTTTAAACTTAACGGTAACGTTAACTTTAACATCTTCATAAATAGGATTTATGACCTCGCACTTTATAAACGGTGTACTAACACTTTGAATATAGGTTTTAATTTCAGTTAAAAGCTGTCTGCTCACAAAAGGGATACCCGAACTAGGATCTGCTTTAGCCATGACCACAATGGTTATATGACCAGGTTGTGCCATATTATTTGTGCTTTTTGAGGTATGGTTGATACACTTTACTTTGAAAACTTCTGGAAATTTTTCAAGAACGATTCGTTCATAATCCCACACTGATATGGCTCTATTTTTATGCCTCAAACGTTCACTAACCCGCCTATAGAAGGCTTGATGATTTTCAAACTGCCTTCCACCAAAAGTGGGAAAAGGTTGTAGGACCCATTCAATACCCTCTATAGGGTTCTGAAGTTCTTGAATTGCTTTTTCAGGTAATACCGGAGCAGAAAATACACCATTTCTATCCATCACCCTGGATACAGCAACGGCTTGTGTATAGACTCCAACTATAGTGGCCAATGCACCTTTTTTATCCATAAACTGTGCCTTAATCCAAGTTAACCCTGGCGTCATACGGGTATTGTTTCTATTTACCTCACTGGGTAAACTAGATAAATCAAAAATGATAATGCCAGATTGAGATAATCCATTGGTTCCATCTACAACAATCGCTTCCTCGAAGGGCAGCCAAATATTGTCAGACAAATAAAACCACTTGGGTTGCTGGGTTTCTTGATCCGAACTGTTTTCACCAATAGCTATATGCATAGAAAGATGGGTGCTATTTAGATCTTCTATGCCAAAAGCGATAAATGATTCTTTCTGTTCTATCAATGGCAATAATGTAGGCGGGGCAGTTAGCTTGCTTGGAAAGGTCTTTAAATAACCAAAAGAAGAAATATGAAAAAAGCTGTTTAAATATTTTTCTTCCTCTTCTCCAGGAGGAGAGGTGAGTACCATAGATTCCTCCGCCTCGTAATCAACAGTAATCGATTTGATGCGGGGGGTATAGGGTTCATTCAAGACCGTTATGGTTTCTCCTTTCTTTTTCTGGGCATTTTTAACGAGTATACTGCTCATCAGGCTGGGATAGATGGCATGACCAAAAGCTTGCTCTGGTGCACATAATTGTAATTTTAAAAAACCAGCTACTGTTTTGGGGCCATAGACGTTAACCTCTAATGGATGGTTTGTTTTAGTGACCCGTAATGCAGCTACGTCAATGTCGTTAATGGTTCTCAGGTAATCTAACTGTTCACTACCTTTATTATTTTTTATAACCTGAAAAAGAGGCACAACTTGTCTATTTTGGACATAAGATGGATTCCAGTGCTGATGATTTAAGTAAGAAATGTTTACCTTAAAATCATCGTTGCTTACCTTAATAGGATAGGCATCATAATAAGACTTAAATCCTCCTTCTATGGTAGGAATGCTATCCCATTTAATATTTATTTTTAAATCCGTTAGATTTTTAGAGAAGATTTCTCCACTACCTATATAAAAGCTACTATCGAGTTTGGCTAATGGCCCAAAAAGCTCAAAAATTTGACTATTATCAATAATACCCAATTGATTCTGAAGGACCAATCCACGATATCCCTGCACACTAACTTTTAAATCTATGGTTTCAAGCACCAAACCATTTAAGAGATACAAACCAGTAAGTGATGCTTTATCACGTATGCTAACAGATACCGTCGGGGTACCAGGATTCACTATTTCACCCTGGTATTCAGGAGGTAACATTTCTACTGGAGGTGCTTCTGCATTTAAAGATATGGTCATGTGCAGACAACGCGTTGCATCCACAAATTCCAATGCTACAGACTCTTCTGGTATAGTCAGCCATCCATCTTTAGTAGTAATTTGTACCCGTGCAAGGGTAGAAAGCATACCGGACAATTGTTTTAAAAATGCTGCAGTAGGGATCTTTTTATTTGGATTACGATTGACTAATATTTGAAAGGATTCAAAAGTAAGTTTCCATTTTATATGGATGGTGCGTATGCCTTCAGCAAGGTGAAATAAGGGTGAGCCAACCAATACAGCCAATTGTTCGTTCGATTGCGTTTTGGCCATTTCATTATTTTCTGGCATAGGAAACAATTGAAAAGGAAACATTTGTAAGAGCTTGCTATCATAGGTAGTAGTAGACAACTCAACTGTTTTATAGCCTTCTTTATCAACCTTTTTAGTAATCAACAGGGTGTTGATCTGAGCAACCTTAGCTTTATTGACTGTTATATTTCTTTTGGTTTCAAACAAAATATCTGCACCATTAACTGGATTTTTTGCAACCAAAAGGCTCCCCTCTGGCACAAAAGCGAAGGAATGATTGGGGCTAAGCAAAAAATGCACATAAGACTGATCTGGAATGGAAGGATTATTATTAAATTTTAGTACATGTCTGTAGTAGTGCTCTAGCGTTCTTTGTGGAATGTAATTAAGATGGGCATCTGCATACTGTAACAGCTGTAAAAAAGCGATCAAAAGCGCCACATGAGGCGCTTTATTTTGAGCATAAAGGGTATCAAAATAATCACTAGCAGAGAGTTCCTTTAATTTATAAATCGTATTAAAAACAGCATCAAAAAAATCATCAAAAAAATCAATAATTTGCTCATCATTAAGCTCTATACCATTTACTTCATCATAAACCAGATCAACTCTTAATTGCCATAAGGAACCATTATGACACTTCTCATAAAGAAAAACAGAAAAGTTTATAAAAGATTGAATAGAACTGACCCTACGATGCTGTTGGAGCATTTTGTATATTTTACTAATATGGGTATTGATTTCTTCATGTATAATGGCATCTAACTTGGCTCGAACCACATCCTCATTAGATAGGTTTTTATACCAATAATCTAATAGTATGATCAATTCTTGGGCCACGACCAAAATATTATTCATCAAGTTGCTATCTGCAATCCCTGTAGAGCTTCTGCGTAGGGTTAAAAAATCTTTATGAATGTTTTTTTTTAAACCATCAATATTGGTATGTAGAATGAGGGAACGTATAACAGTATCATCTTGCTCTAAAAACTTTCGCCAGACATTTTGATCTATGCGTTGATTGTTGTTATCATAATAGGCCAATAAGTCGGTGTATAAATAAAGGAAGCGGAGGTGATCGCTAAATTGTCTATCACTAATCAATAAATTGTTTTCTACCAATTCAGGTAGCAATCGTTCAGCGTGGGAGGTGCCTCTTCCAGCAAATAAAATATTAAGTTTTTTTTCAATATTCATACATTTAAACTATGATCTTTTTCCAAAAATTAAGATATTGAGCAAGAGCGCGCGCCCAAATAGCGCATCGCCATGCTTTGACATCAATCTAACCTAAAAACCACTTATAAAAAAGTAATTAAGCTTAAAATTTATGCGCTTCTTATCCTATTTGCTGAGTATGGTTGCCTGTATAGCGACAAGTTTTAAATGGAATGATGCGGTTGCATCTTGTTACAAGGGGAATGTGATCTTCCAAACTTTGCAGGCTACAGGATCGGATGCTACAAAGGAAACAGAAGCGCATACAGTGGCCGCAGATTTGCAGGATACAAACCCAGATACTCCAAACGAACCAGATGCGCCTTCTGATGCACTAGATGAGATACTTAAAAAAGATACCCATTCAGAAGGAGCCATTCAAAATATATTAGGTGGTTTGGCCGTTTGCTACAATTTTTTAGCCAATCTTCTTTTATACCCTATTTTTTCCTTTTTACTATTGTTGCTGTCATTGGGTGCCATCTTATTGGTTGGGTTTTGGATAAAGAAAATAAAAGATGAAAAATCGATTTCCACAACTTGGATTTTATTTACTTGTCTCTATCTGCTTTTTTACTTGGATCTATTTTTAGTAGTCTACCAGAAAAGAGAGGTGCTTTTTTTATTTCTAGAACTAGAAAAGGATCTGTTTTTAACGGTAGCGGCAGCATCTATTGGTTATATAGTAGGCAAGTTCTTTTCTAGCAAAATTTTTGAAGAAAAAAAATTGCCTTAGTTAAAATAAAAATGACCTATCCATTTGCCCTGCATCTATAGAGGTGGGGTATAATTTAAACAAGAACCATCTGTTTAAATCAGTTGAAAAAGCTGCAATATGGGAACTTGTTAATATACTCGACATATCCATGTTTGGTCATCCATTCTTCGAACCATTTATTGACTGCATCTTCAAGATAATGTTGTTTCCTATATCTTCTAGTAACGTTGTAATAATAGCTTCTTTGTCCATATTTTTGAGATTAACGGTTTAAAACCACTGTAGCTAGTGTTAAATATACTGCCTCTCTTCATATGAATCAAGGCACTTGTCTGTCTTTATATCATCATATAAAAAGTCGTATCCTGCATAGGCAAGTGAAAAAACAATGGGGCCCTGGTGTTAACCTACAGAAGAGTCATTGATTTGCAATAATCTTTCTAGGGTATACGCCTGATCTAAACCATAATGGCCTATTTGGGTTCGACATAGCGCATGGAGGTAGCCTCCAACGCCTAATTTTTCTCCTAAGTCATGGGCAAGGCGCCGAATATAGGTTCCTTTGCTACAAACGACTTTAAAAGTAATAACTGGCAGCTCAATGGCTGTAATGCAAAAGGAATGGATCACAATAGAACGGGGGCTCAGCTGCGCCTTTTCTCCTTTTCTAGCCATTTTATAGGCGCGTTGCCCCCCTATTTTAACGGCTGAATAGATAGGAGGTATTTGCGTGATAGGTCCAACAAAAGTAGCAGCAGCAGCGCGTACCATCTCTTCAGTGATATGGTCATAGCTAGATAGGCGATCAAAGGGGGTTTCTAAATCCATAGATGGTGTAGTCTTGCCAAGCACAATTTGGCCGGTATAGACCTTATCCAGTGCTTGCAGGCTACTAATTTTTTTAGTTTCCCTGCCACTACATAACAAAAGCAATCCTGTTGCAAGAGGGTCTAAGGTACCTGCATGGCCTATTTTTTTTATTTTTAAGGCACAACGGACCTTTTTTACCACATCAAAGGAGGTCCAACCCAAGGGTTTATCTACCATTAAAATAGCCTCAGAAAGGTCATCTTGTAATTGGTGCATATGAGATAATTATATTGATCATTCGTATACGCCTTCGCCTATGGCCGACGATAAAAGCTTTTATCTCTTGCTTCCATCCTAGAGGATGCCAAACTCTAAAATGTGAGATATACATTATCCCTGATGTATAGGAAAGAGGGAATTAAACCCTCACTCTTTCGTGACTTCGGATCGCACTAAGTTGACGCCATTAGGCTGAACCGGTCTTTCTAGTTCTTTAAATTTTTCTCGTTAGATTGATTCCATGCGTAAGGCAACTCTCTTCATTAGGTAGGCAGTTAGGCGATAATATACATATAATGAAACTATTATTAAAAGTAACATTGAAAATAAACTACTAGTTAAAGCAGCATCACTACCCTCTTGACTCAGCACAAACCAAACCCTCCAATAGGCAAATAAATAAGGCAAATAGATAATATAGATGAGTAAAGAACCTAATGGAATATACTTTCCAATAAAACGAGTGGTCAGCATTTTTAACCCCAAACGAATTTTTGACTGTTCAGGAAATGTCTGATAAAACATTCGTACTCCATCATGCAAAACGATACAACGGGAAGTGATCCATGCCCATGCTAGTCCTTCCCCTAATACATTTTTCACATAAGGATTAATCTGTGCCAGTATACAAAACTGGATTACATTGCAACAAAATATTACATTAAATCTGCTTTTAGCTATTTTTTTTAGACTTTTATCATCTAATTTCACATTTACATCATGGTTGAAGCATAAGTTTTCTTTAGTAAAGATATTACATGCTAGTATAGAAAAAATTAATTGGCTCAACAGATTAAATGGAAATACCTCATGAGGCACAAGACAAATAAATGCAATAAAAGTAATAACTACCTGAAATGCAGCAGAGGGATTTTGTTTATATAAAATTATGGCTTCTCTAATAGCATATTTATTGAATAACATGTTATGCTTGTTTATTGATTTATTCTAACCGTTTGTAAGGCTCATTCGATTTAAGTGTCGTGTAAATTATTTTTTTGTTTATTGAATTCGATTTTCAAATTTAATTAAAAAATGTGCCATACCTACACACGCCCCACCCTGATCACTGTGAACTTGATCCATATTATTTGAAGTAGACTTCCCCAATCCATTACAGGATGTAATAAGTAAATAAAGAAAATACTTTTTCATAATGGATAATTTTAGATAAAAAGAGAAATATATTAAGATATGTATAACGTGTATCTTTATAGCTATACAATTTTTTAATAAAAAGCAAACACATTAACACAATAATTTGAACCATACACCAGCTATATAAGGTACAGATTCGTTATAGGCATATGAAAACTGCGCATCTATACAAAAACAATCTCTTTGGCTTTATAGCTATATTGGGTGCCATTGCGCGCTGCTACAACCAATTCCCCTAGCCTATTCACGGCTACAATACGCCCTTCCAGTAATCCATGCATCGTTTCAAAGCGATGGAACCCTTTGTTTCGGTAGAGTATAGCCATATACTTTTTCCAAAGCAAATGATGCATGCCATTTTGTAGCTGTGCATAATAATGACCCAACGCATCGATAATCTGGGTAAGTAGTAAGGATCGATCCCATGCCCTTCCTTTTTGGATCGCTAAGGAAGTAAATTTCGAAGATTCAAAATGTAGCTGATTCACATTTAAGCCAATACCAATTACAGCGGCTTTGAGCTTATCCCCTATATGGGTTTCAATTAACATACCACCTAGTTTCTGGTCGAGGTAGTAGATATCATTGGGCCATTTTATAGCAATCTCCTTGGGAAAGCAGCCTATTAGCACCTCATAAATCGCCAAACTCGTAATAATATTCAAGGCAAAAACAGCATCTATCGGTAACCATTCTGGATATACAATAAAAGAAAAAAGAAGATTTTTACCTGCTTCTGATAGCCAAGTATGCCCACGTTGTCCCCTTCCTTTATATTGATGCTCTGCAACAAAAACGGTTCCTTCTGCTGCATGTAGCAAATGTTGTTGGGCCATATCATTGATAGAAGCACAACTTTTATAATAAAATGAAGCCCTATCAAATGGTGCATCAGCCTGAATAGCAGTATCGAATAGATAATCCATGGGAATATGATCTATATGCATTACTTTTACCTACAAATTTAGAGACTTCTATTGGAAACTCGCTTATGCTGTGGAATTTGTAGGAGAGACGGCGTGCAAAACCAGAGCGTACTAAATGTACGTGAGGATTTGAGCACCAGATCGACGCGCAAATTACCAGCAGAAGTTAGCGTTTCAAAAGAGGTATAATAGAGACCTAAATAAAACCTATATGGCATATGTCTGTACAAACTGTGGCCTTGAATATGTTAAATGGCAAGGCAAATGTGACGCTTGTAAAGAATGGAACAAGCTAAGCGCATTTGCTACAAAAAGCAATACCAAACGTGATATAGCTGAAAATAAATTAAATATTAAATATCCTAAAAGGTTAGACGAGATTCAAGCGGCTACTAGCAAACGGCTGCTATCTGCAGATGCAGAGTTCAATAGGGTACTGGGTGGGGGGATTGTTCCAGGCTCGTTGGTGCTATTGGGTGGTGAACCTGGTATTGGCAAATCAACGCTTTTGCTCCAAGTGGCGTTACAGCTAAAAGCGGTTAAAATATTATATGTATCTGGAGAAGAAACAGAGCATCAAATTAAACTCCGCGCTGCGCGCTTAGGATTATCTTCACCCAACTGCTTTCTATTACAGGAATGTGCACTTGTACAGATCCTCAAGCATGCCAATGATTTGGCACCCACTTTATTGGTGATAGATTCGATTCAAACCTTATATGCTGAGGAAGAAGAAGGGGTAATAGGTAGCATCAATCAGATTAGATCTTGTACTACACGGTTGTTGGATTACGCTAAAAACACAGACGTAGCGATATTTTTAATAGGGCATATCAATAAAGATGGGGCTTTAGCAGGCCCTAAACTATTGGAGCATATGGTGGATACGGTATTACAGTTTGAGGGAGATAAACCATGCTTATATCGAATGGTACGGACGATAAAGAATCGATTTGGCCCTACCTCAGAATTAGGTATATATGAAATGAAAGTCAGTGGACTACATGGTGTTACCAATCCTTCTTCGATGTTGCTTTCTGGGAAAGACTATATTTTAAGTGGCATAGCAATTGGAGCCTGTTTAGAGGGTACTAGGCCACTAATGCTTGAAATTCAATCATTGGTAACCGCAACCCGGTATGGAAACCCGCAACGAAATGCTACAGGCTACGACCCAAGGCGATTGAACATGCTGCTAGCTGTACTGGAAAAGCGAACGGGTGTGCGTTTACATGACCGTGATGTATTTTTAAATATTACAGGGGGGCTTAGGGTAGATGATACGGCATTGGATTTGGCCATTTGTATGGCCATTATAAGCGCGCTCAAGGATAAGGTTATTTCAAATTTTAAATGCTTTATAGCAGAAGTAGGATTAGGGGGTGAATTGAGAGGCGTACACAGAATGGAACATAGAATAGCAGAAGCGGAAAAACTGGGATTTAAAGAGGTATTTATAGCAGCGCAACATGAAGGGTTTTCTAAAGCTTTTAGTATAAAAATTAACCTGATTAAAAACCTAAAAGAGCTGATCACACAACTCAACTAAAAGGCACGTTTTTCTTTTTTTTAAGGTAATTCTGCCATGCAGTTGAATGGATACGTAATGAATAGATTACCACTTAATCTAAACGTAGCCCGTAGGGGAATCGAACCCCTGTTTCCAGGATGAAAACCTGACGTCCTAACCCCTAGACGAACGGGCCATAAAGCAATAGCTAGCTGTATATACCAGCTAGCTGCTACTAAAATGAAATGAAATGAAACAAAAAGGTATGCAAACGCTACTTTTCTTTACTTTCAGATTACTCAGAGAACAAAGATGCAAGGTTATAATTTATACCGATAGTTGCACATTGCAAACCGAGTTCTTTAAGTCCAGCAGTACTACTGTATATAGTTTGATTTTTACCTTCTTCTATTTTAAGCTTATTCATGAAAAACCAGTCATATTTTAGCTCAATACCAAGTCCAATACTGGTGAATTGATACCCAAGAAGACCCGAAACACCTAGATCAAATCCAGAGATCTCTTTTTTCTTAGTATCATCAAGGTTAATATCTTTACTATCTTCTGTGCAAGTTGTTTTGAATGGAATATAAGGAGCAACACCAACAGAAACTTTTAACATACCTGCTTCTTCTTGGCGACCAAGCGGATACCAGAATAGACGTACTGCACCATTAACACCATGGCTAACCATACTAATAGATGGTTTTGTAGCGTTACTTGAACTGCTTTGATTGTTTGCATTTGAATTTTCCTCAGTTTCTTTCAAAGTAGCTCCTTGCTTCATATATCTGAGATCTATGCCAAGTCCAACCTGATCTGCAAATGCATATTCAGCATAAAGACCAGCAGCAACCCAAGGGTGACCAATTAAACTGCTATCTGCTTTTTTACTACCAAACTTAACATCATCACCATATCCTTTAGCAGAGGATACGCTTAGGGCAGCATTAAGACCATACTCGAACGGACTTACTTCTTCTGCCTGTGCATTGAATGTAGCGCAAGCTAAGAGGCCTGCCATCAAACTTCTTTTGATTCCTTTCATACTATTAAAATTATTTTCTGTTATTAACTTCTTTTATTACTTAATTAACTGCTACTATGCAGAAACAGGCCCACTTTATTACAAGCCAAGCCGCCCCCGCTAAATGACTTTAATAGCAGCAATATTAAGGTTAATTTAAAAAAAAACCAAATAAATATTACCTATTTCTTTATTTGTCTTGAAACTGGCTTAAATAGCAGGGTGTATAACTGGCCAGATCTTCCCAAAGCTGCTTTTGAAACTTAGCAAAAGCCAAATAGCCTATCTGTATAGCAGAAGGAACTACTTGCTCTATGAACTGGATATTTTTATTTCCCATAAAAAATAGCTTCGTTTTTGGAACACCATCTCCAAAAAAGAGCAAAGGCCCACCCGGTAGCCCATCTCTGTATAACTTACTATCTAATAAAGCCACATGGGCAGAACGTTTGATCTGACCTGATGCATCAACTATAAGCGTATAAATAGCATTACGCCGGGCATCAATGGCAGGACATAGTAGGGTATCCATTGAAAGAGATCTAATAAACGGACAGATGCCATATGCCATGGCCTCTAATGTGCCCACTGAGATAAGTGGAATATCTAATCCATAACAAAGACCTTTTGCTACTGCAGTGCCAATCCGCAAGCCAGTGAAAGAACCAGGACCACCAGAGATGGCTACAGCAGCCAACGACCTGCGCTTAAAGTTACTATTTTTTAATAAATCTTCTATAATGGGCATGAGGTATTCTGAATGGGAACGATCCATTAAAAGTGTGGTATGGGCCACCTGTTTACCACTATGGTGTAACGCAACGGAACAAGCAGCTGTAGCGGTTTCAATGCTTAAAATAAGGGACATATAGAAAAATTTGGTGCAGTATGAATAGATTTTGCATAGTTCAGTATAGCCATGCTTGGCTTATTGCCATGATCTACTATGGGTATGACAAAGAAAACTGCTGATTAGGTCAAAATACAACATAGGCCAGGTGCCACTTGCTTTAAAAACATATGCATTGGCATGTAAGAAATTAAGCTTTGTTTTCAATGTAGCCTTTGGTATATATGCTTTTAACTGACGATAAGCCAATGACTTTTTTTCAATCGATCCACCCACCAGTAAGGCACAAGAAGTAGGCTCTAAACGCATAACCTGGATGACAGCTGATAGGTAACTCAAAAAGTCATCAGATGTTGTATAAGTAAAAAGATTACAATAGCTTAGTTTGCCTTTATTATACACCACTATGTACAAATAATCTTCTGTCAACCAAACAAATAATTCTGTTTTAGGTAGGCACTCTACTTGGCATCCTTCTATAATGGCATTAGCCTGATGGATAATATGAAAATTACTACCAGTATAGCGTTTTCTAAACCAATCCAATACAGCCGCATTTTCTGAAAAGACCACAGAGATTTTTGCCAATAGATGGGTAAAAGAGATGACTTCATCGTTTGGATCTACACCGCAAGCAACATGCATATAGCTCAACAAATCTTTTGTGCTGAGCAACAAATGGGGCAACAGGGTAAACTTTTGATTTGAAATAGATAAGGTAACAGAGCGCCAATTCTTTTTAATCAGAAAAAAATCTTGATTATAAAATTGCTCCAAGCTTTTAATATAGCTTGGGTGGTTTTTATCGAGGGGAAGTGCATATATACCCAACAGTAAACATTCTTGCGTAGCATGTTCTATACAGCATACTTTAATCAAACCATGTCCGATATTAATAGACAAGTGGTAGTTGATGCTTTTATCAAAGTTAAATTTGCCTGGATGAACAACAGAAAGAATTTTTTTCGGGAAGACTTCCATAATTAATCTTTATATGAGCTATCGTTACTTACATAAAAATTTTCCTTCACATTTACCTAATATAGGGGTTTTTACTTAACTTTATATGAAATACATTACTTAACCTTTTGTTTGTATGACAAAAAAAATAGCGGCTATTTTTTTAGCATCGTTACTCTTATACTGGGGGGGAAAGCCAGCCTTCACAAAACTCTTTACTAGTCATAGGCCCACTACTATAATCAATGAAGCCGTTTTTATCCATGTAGTAAGGGATCTAGAACTGTTAAACAGTTGGTTGCTCAATAGGTATTTTCCCCAAGAAATGGCAGATAGATTGCGTCACCAAAACCATCAAAAAATATTAGCATCATACGGAGTAGATCCAAAAGCTTTTGAAGAGAGCTTAAAGTATTATTTAGATGATTCGCTCGAAAGGGCGCTAAAGATGTATGATAAAGTTTACCTAGCTTTAGAGGAATGTGCGATTTAGTTTTTAATTTTTTGATATAATGCCCATTCCAATTGGTAGCTATGTACGGATTAAAAATCAAAAGGCTATAGGTCAAGTCGTAGCCATAGAGCTCCATAAGCTATTGATTGCTGTTGGAAAGCTGCACTTGTATCTGCCGCTTCAGGCCGTTGAAGTCGTAGAAGCGCCTCTACCTATTCAAACCAAAGGTATCCAAGCCAAAGGTATTGCGGTGCGTGCACCCTATACAGTAGCTGATCCAATACTTGACCTGCACGGTTTCAACAAAACGCAAGCACTTCCTGTAGTAGAAAAATTTTTAGACCATTCATTGCTATTGGGCCACAGTCGATTAAAAATCATTCATGGACAGGGAAAAGGCATTTTGCGTAGCGCCATACGGAGCTATTTAAAAGCCCACCCGTTCGTAAAAAAAGTAATCTTACAAAGCCCAATATACTGTATGAACGGTATGACAATAGTTGAAATATAGTGTAATGTTCGGTTAAACCTATTATCTTGACATATATTTTTTTCTTTAAACCAGCTTAAAAAAATGACCCCAACCACTAATGACTATTCAGCAGATAACATCCAAATTCTAGAAGGGCTAGAAGCGGTTCGCAAACGCCCTGCCATGTACATTGGGGATGTAGGGATAAAGGGATTGCACCATCTTGTTTGGGAGGTAGTAGACAACTCTATTGATGAGTCTTTAGCAGGCTATTGTACTAAAATTGGCATTATTATCCAGGAGGATAACTCCATTACAGTATGGGACAATGGCCGTGGGATTCCTACTGAGATCCATCCAAAAGAACAAAAATCAGCCTTAGAAGTCGTGATGACGGTATTGCATGCAGGTGGTAAATTCGATAAAGACACCTATAAAATTTCTGGAGGCTTACATGGTGTAGGGGTTTCCTGTGTAAATGCATTATCGGCTCATTTAGAGGTTACGGTATACCGAAATGGCAAAATGTACCAGCAAGCATATGCCCAAGGCATTCCAGCTTACCCTGTTAAAGAGGTAGGCCATACAGATTTGCGCGGTACTACCGTTCATTTTACCCCAGACAGCGCTATTTTTACCACTACGGTTTACAACCTACATACCATTGTAGGCAGGCTACAAGAATTGGCCTATTTAAATGTAGGGCTAACCATGGAATTAGAGGATCGCCGTGAACGAGATGAACAAGGCGATCCTTTCCGACAAACCTTTCACTCTGAAGGGGGACTTTTGGAGTTTGTAGCCCATTTAGACAGCACGAAGGTCTCTATTATGCCTGCCCCCATCGTTGTAGAAGGGGAAAAAAATAATGTATTGGTACAAGTGGCTATGACCTACAATACGGGTTATTCTGAAACAGTAGTATCCTATGTGAATAACATACATACCATTGAAGGGGGTATGCATGTCACTGGATTTAGAAGAGCCTTAACCCGAACCTTAAAAAGCTATGCAGATAAATCTGGTTTATTAGAAAAAGCAAAAATAGAGATTATTGGAGATGACTTTCGAGAAGGTTTAACGGCTGTCATCTCGGTAAAGGTAGCAGAACCTCAATTTGAGGGACAAACCAAAACCAAGCTGGGGAATGCAGAAGTACAAGGCGCTGTAGAAAGCTGTGTAGCAGAAGTATTGCATTATTACTTAGAAGAGCACCCTAAAGAGGCCAAGTTGATTATCAATAAGGTAATCGTAGCAGCCCAAGCCCGCCAAGCGGCCCGGAAAGCACGTGAAATGGTCCAGCGCAAAAATGTGTTAATGGGCAACAGCCTACCTGGTAAACTGGCAGATTGTTCTGAACGAGACCCTGCCCTTTGCGAACTCTTTCTAGTAGAGGGTGACTCTGCGGGCGGCACGGCTAAAATGGGCAGAAATAGAAGATTCCAAGCCATTCTGCCCTTAAAAGGTAAAATTCTAAATGTAGAAAAAGCACAGACATACAAAATATATGATAATGAGCAGGTCAGAAATATGATCACTGCACTAGGGATCACCATGGGCACAGATGGGAATGAACAAGCGATTCATCTAGATAAATTACGCTACCATAAAATTGTGATTATGACAGACGCGGATGTAGATGGCAGCCATATTCGCACCCTTATTTTAACTTTTTTCTTCCGTTATATGCGGGACATTATAGAAAAAGGCCATCTTTATATTGCCTCTCCCCCACTCTACCTGGTAAAACGAGACAAAGAAGAGCAGTATTGCTGGACAGAGCCAGAAAAAGAAGAATGGGTAAAACAGTTTAGCCTTAAAGATGGAAAAATTGATGCGGTATTTGTACAACGGTATAAAGGTTTGGGCGAAATGAATGAAATCCAACTCTGGGATACCACTATGGATCCAACCCGTCGCAACCTCAAACAAGTGACTATAGCCTCTGCACTGGCTGCAGAACATCTTTTTTCTATGTTAATGGGCGATGAAGTACCCCCTCGTAGGGAATTTATAGAACGCTATGCTAAATATGCTAAATTGGATATTTAAAGCCGAACCGATTTTTTGAGTGGCCGTACTTTCAAGCTATTATATTGTATCTTTATAATAGACCTCTTGCATAAGCTATTTATGATCAGCAATTTTTAGAAGAAACGCAGTCGAGAACCGCAGAATACTAAATATATTTGAGGAGCGTAGACAAGTTTCGACAACAAAATGACCATTAGAAATAGGTTATGCAAGAGGTCTAATAGCTTTTTTAACTTAAAATGTATACATTGAGCTTGTATCTGTTTAGGCAGCCGTTCATTTTTTGAACTTTTAAACACTTTAAAGTAAAGTAAAATTATGTGCAGAAACATCTATTACTTAGTATTAGGCGTAGTATTGGGAACTATATTGGGTTTTTTGGTCTGCGATGATACGAAGAAAAAAATCACTAAAGCGATCCAAAATAAAGCGAAGCGGTTGTCTGGTTGTGTGCGATCATCTTCTGAAAAAGCTGAAGAAGTAATGGATGCGGTTAAAAACGCCGTTAAGGGATAAGCTTAGCTGGTTGAGTAGCATTAGCATACATTGGCTAAAAAAGCTGTTTGCTTTTTTAGCCGGTTTTACAGCTTATTTTGTTTGTTTAATCCCTGTAATATATGTCTAAAAAATTATGGTTGGGTTGGGGCGCCCTGTTAAGTAGCCTTTTTATATGGTTTTTTATCTCTAATAAAGACCATATAAAAGTTAAAAAAAAGCTCTATGGCGCTCTGCAGCGGGCTTCTTTATCAATTATCACCAAACGTTTATTAAAGCCTTGGGTAAAAAAGATTATTCCCTTGCTGTTTTAAGTAGTATGCTCCGCCGCTAATGGCTGCTCAATAAGCCGTTCGTATGACGTGCTCTAATGGCCGCTGATAAAAATTTGGCACACAATAAAATACTGTAACGAGCTGCTTTGCATCGGGAAAGTTATAAACGCAACCTGCTGCGCGGGCTTCAGACGACGCTGGTTAAGTGGGCTAAAAACTTGTCTCTTTTGTTGCGTATTGTGTAAAAGACGTTTTACGGAGGTTCCTATGCTCCCTCGCTTGCGGCCCTCGATAAATGAATTTGGCACACAGTAAAAATAATGAAACGAACTCTTTTTCAACGGGAAAATCAGACCTTGCCCGCTACGCGGGCTTCAAACAAAACTGATTTTCTGATCCGCTGAAAAAGAGTTTGTTAAAAGGCTACTATTTTACTGAAAGCGCCAAATTCCTTTATCGGCGGCCATTAGCACCTTAAGTTGGCGCAATGGGAACAACCGCCCATTAAAATGATGGTTTATCTGATAATCAATAAAATATATTCCTTACGTTAACACCATTGAAGCTGAATGCAATTAATTATGATAAAGCGTTTGGCACTTTCAGTAAAACGGTAATCGTTGAGCGACGAATAGATTAAAAAAGCAATAAAGCAATGCTCTACTCCAATAAATTTCATTTCCGGTTAAAAACCAGTAGAGGATTGGTTATGCTCCTAATAACTGCGATGTTGGGTCTACTAGGTTTTTGGGTGAATGGTTATTTTAAGCAAGGCAACCTATCCAAAGGGAATCACCTACCAGCGCAGCACTATCAACCCCTTAAAAGTGGGTTCCCTTATCAATTTGAGTATTCGATACATGCGCATCTATTGCCCGCTACAAGTAGGCATACAATGGACTACTGGGTTAACCTCTATTATCCTGATTTCGATGCCACGATTTACCTCTCCTATCAATCCGTTACAGATAACCAAGCCCTCCTAAACGATTGGTGTAAAAACGCCAGCGCACTAGCCTTCCAGCACCAAGTAAAGGCTTCCTCTATAGAGGAAAGCATTATTCAAACCCCAAAAGGCCATCAGGCACATGTTATAGAACTCTTTGGTGAAGTGGCTACACCTTTTCAATTTTATACTACAGATGGCAAAAAACACTTTTTACGCGCCGCCCTTTACTTTAAAACCGCATCGCAAAATGATGCTTTAGCACCAGTAATCGCCTATATCAAAAAAGATATGATACATATGCTCAATACGCTAGAGTGGAAAGCATAAAAAAATGGACGTTATACTTTTATCTGCCCCTATTAAACTGATCGCTCATTATCTTTAAGAGCAGTTAGCTCATTTTCAATATATTTTTCTAGTGCTTTGGTTTTTTCTATCTCTTCTGATATTTTTGCTATAGCCTGAGTTATTATTGGCCTAATTTCTCCTATATCTCTCTCTAACCCTTCTATTGCTATTTTTACTTTTTCTTTTTCATTTTTTTGTATAATCCAGTACTTTTTCGCCCTTTTTATTTACCTCTGTTACAAATTCTAATACATCTTTTCCTTGACTTACCATTTGAGCTTTCTTAACTGCCTCAGGCTTCATATTTATCTGGCCTATAGCAAATGTAGATGCTTGTACAGCTTTTTGAGCAGTTTCTACTGCTTTGACTGCGACTGGCCTAAGGTCTTCGCGCACTTTTTTTACTATTGCTAGCTTCTCATTGAACTTTTCCAAGAATTGCTTGTCACAGACTATACTATTTTTTACATCTTGGACAATTGACATCATATCATTTACCATTTTTTCTTTAACAGATATAACGTCATCTGATGCGTCAGCCCTGTCAGCTATATCTATTTCTTCGACAATTGTTTGTACATCTCGACTTGCTTGTTGAGCTATTCTATATTTTTCTTCTGATTTACAAGATACAAATTGTACATGCTTACGTAGTTCATGTAAAACGCTCATGCCCTTTTGGAGTTTATCCAATTCTGAAATTACCACTTTCAACCTTTGGGAGACTATTTTGTCTGATTCATTTACTGAAAATTCTGCTTCATCTGCTAGCTTCCGTACTGTTCTTATCGCTTCGCTATTTCCTATTCTTGAAACGCCTACTGGTTTAACTACTTTACTACTATCGCTACTATTGGGCATAGGGCCACTGATCATGGCGCCACTCCCTTATATTTTGCGTTTAAAGAAGGTTTAGGCGTATGAATAGAATGGCTGCTGACAATATCTGGTAGTGGAGCCACTCCTTATTTTTACTGCGCGCCAACTTTTTATCGGCGGGCCATGAGCAATCGAGAATGTAGATATTTCTTAAAAAACTATTTGTAAATTTGCGTTGGACGTAATCTTGAATAATTTATTCATTGCATCTTATCGTTTAACCGTAGCCGTTATAGGCTATTGTATATCCCTTTTTAAGGGTCTGTGGCAGCCGTTTTATTTTCATTAACCTATTTTCTCACCTTGCAGATCAACGATTTTATAGCACGATACCAGAAACAAGAAGTTGTAACCAAGCTTACAGACTACCTAAAACAAGCTCCTCAAAACATTCATCTACAAGGTGTCCAAGGTAGCCTAGATGCCCTGTTGATTGCAGCCGTGCAACAAAATTGCCATCCATTACAACTTGTTGTGGTGGAAAGCCAAGAAGAAGCACTGGCTATGTATGGAGATTTAACCCATCTGCTCCCTAGCCATTCTGTGCTGCTTTTGCCCAGTTTAGAACAAAAAGAAGATAAGTATAAAACCATTCAAAACAAACGCGCAGCCATTATACACGCTATAAGCGAAAACAACTCTGCACCATTAGTGGTTACCCATATAGCCGCACTCCTAGAAAAGATCTTAGATCCATCTCTTGTTACCACTATGTGTGACAAGATAGATATAGGCCAAACGCTATCGCTCCAAACACTGGAAAAAATGCTTAGGCAAGCAGGATTTACAAAAGTAGATTTTGTCTATATCCCAGGCCAATTTGCCATACGGGGCGGCATTATTGATGTCTATACCATACATCAATCGTTTCCCTACCGAATAGAACTATGGGGCGACCAAGTTTCCACCATCCGTATCTTTGACCCTAAAGACCAAAAATCTTTTAAAAAAGTCAATAGGGCAACTATTTTATCCAATCCAGAAGCAAACACCACAAAACAATGGGCCTATACCTCCTTTGCAGCTTGTCTACCAGCAGGAAGTTGTATTTGGCTAAAAAATAAAAAAAAGCTTTTAGCGCAACCACAAGGTACCGCATCCACCCCTACCGATACCCTAGACACGCTAGAAAGCTTTATGGAATCCATTAGGCCCTTTCATCAAATTCTATTCGGACCAGAGGGGCCTATCGTTGAAGCAAATGACCGTGTACTAACTTATAATGCTGATAAACAACCTTTTTTTAAACAAAACTTTAACCTTTTAGCGGACGATCTTTACAAAAGAAATGGGCAACACTATGCTGTATATATTACGGCCACTGCTGCGGGGCAATTTGCACGGTTGCATACAATTTTAGACGCCCAAACGCCCAAACCAACCTTTACCCCATTGCTACTCAGTTTACGGGAAGGGTATATAGACCATACCGCCCAAATCGTCTGTTATACCGATCACCAAATTTTTAATCGATACTACAAGTACCAGCTGCCCAAACGGCATTCTACAACCGAAACCCTACTCGCTGACGCATGTAGAAAACTAGAAATCGGTGATTATGTAGTGCATAGCGACTATGGCATAGGTCGATTTTCCGGATTACATTCGTTAAACATCAATAGCCAAAAGCAAGAAGCCATTCGACTGATCTATAAAAACAACGACATGGTGTATGTAAACGTACACGAACTATATAAAATTAGCAAATACACCAGCAAAGATGGTACAACACCTGCGATGCATACCTTGGGGAGTACTGCATGGCAACGTAAAAAAAACAACGTTAAAAAACAGATCAAAGACATTGCCAAAGAACTGATTACACTCTATGCAGAACGCAAAAAAACAATAGGATTTGCTTTTGGTGCAGATACCCTACTAGATGCAGAGCTAGCCGCCTCCTTCTGTTATGAAGAAACCCCAGACCAAGCAGCCGCCATTGCCGCTGTAAAGGAAGATATGGAGCGCTCCACGCCTATGGATCGGCTCATTTGTGGAGACGTAGGATTTGGCAAAACAGAGATCGCCATTCGTGCCGCTTTTAAAGCAGCAGAACAGGGCAAGCAAGTAGCCGTTCTAGTGCCTACTACTATTTTAGCACTGCAACACTACAACTCTTTTATCAATAGATTAGCAAATCTACCGATTCATGTCAGCTATATCAATCGATTTAAAACCAAACAAGAAATCGAGCAAACGCGCTCAGATACCGCTTCTGGCAAGGTGGATATTTTGATTGGTACGCATAAACTACTGACCAATGGCATTCAATTTAAAGATTTAGGACTATTAATTATTGATGAAGAACAGAAATTTGGGGTAAGCGCCAAAGAAAGATTAAAAAAGATGCGTTTGAATGTAGACACATTAACCTTAACCGCTACGCCCATTCCACGCACCCTCCACTTTTCCCTGATGGGTGCCAGGGATTTAAGTATTTTGACCACCCCTCCTACCAACAGGCTGCCTATCCAAACAAAGCTGCACCGCTTTAACGATAAACTGATCAAAGAAGCCATAGAAGACGAAATAGCCCGTGGCGGACAACTCTTTTTTGTGCACAATAGAGTCAGCAATATCAACGCCATGGCACAAAAGTTATCAGATTTGGTTCCCACTGCACGCATCTGCATAGCCCACGGCCAAATGGCAGGATCTATGTTAGAAGAAAAAATACTGCAATTTATAGTAGGACACTACGACCTACTGGTAGCCACCAGCATTATAGAATCTGGAATGGATATGCCGAATGTGAATACCATTATCATCAATGACAGCCATCTTCTAGGCCTTTCTGATTTACATCAAATGCGGGGCAGGGTAGGCCGCTCTAATGTGCAAGCCTTTTGCCACCTATTGATTCCAGAAGATGCAACCCTTACGCCAGAAGCAAAGCTTAGACTAGCTGCATTAGAAGAACTTTCAGAATTAGGAGATGGCTTTAAACTGGCCATGAAAGATCTAGACATACGTGGCGCCGGTGATCTACTAGGCGCTGCACAAAGTGGGTTTATATCAGATATTGGTTTTGACACCTATTGTAAAATATTAGAAGAAGCAGTAGACGAAGTAAAGCATAATGATTTTAAAACATTATTTGCCAAAGAGGGTAGGACGCTACACACCGAGTGCTCTATTGAAACAGAATGTGAAGCACTTTTACCACCTGAATATGTACAAAGTACAACGCAGCGCATGGCCCTCTACACCAGGCTCAATGAACTTAAAAACATCAACCAACTTACACAATTTAAAGCAGAACTAATAGATCGGTTTGGTCCATTACCTACCGCTACAGAAACCCTACTGGAAACCGTACAACTCCGATGGGAAGCAGAACGCATTGGCTTTCAAAAAATTTCATTTAAAAACCAACGGCTACATTGCTACCTAGGGAGTGATTTCCAAAAAAGAAACTTGAGCATGTGGGACCACATTATGGGTTATATGCAAAAACACCCAGCTTGTTGCCAACTAAAAAAGCTAGGCGAGAACCTGCTGCTCACCATTAGTGGAAAAATCAATAGCGTCGTTTCAGCAAGGAATCTACTGGCCATTATAGGGATGCCTGATAAGGATGGCTGTCCGTAAAGAAACATTGAATTAAAATTGCATCTTATAGTCAATTATTTAGGAGAAAATATTAAATTTTCCCTGACGCAGCTTATCCAAACATCAAGAGACACATGAAAAGAACGATGAAAAGAAAAATAAAAAAACAAAGCCAAAGCCACGCTGTGATCCTTGTTCTAAAGAGTTCGCGAGCCAATCAAGCTTAACAAGGCATAACAGAAATATACACGGCAAGGCCCAAAATCATTAAACTTTACAAAGGTCTTTGTACTTGGGTCTTTTTTTAAGTATGCAAATACGTTTTTTAGGCCTGTTAAATTCTATCTTCAAATATCAGCCTCATTCCAATTTTGTATAGGCATATGTTTAGAATTGCTAGAATATATTTTCCTTATCCCCCAAGCATCACATCAAGCCCTTTCTGCACAGGCAGCTCCTCAAAAAGCATGCGATAGATGGCTTCCGTGATCGGAGCCTGCTTCCCATAAGATTGCATCACTGCACAAATGGTTTGAACCGTTTGTACCCCTTCAGAAACCCCCTTGACATCTTTCAGTATATCAGTCAACTGTTCACCCTTTGCCAAACGGTAGCCAATGGTATAATTCCTGCTCGTCGTGCTGCCGCAAGTAGCGATTAAATCGCCCAAACCAGCTGGCCCTAATAAGCCATTGCTGGGCGTACCAGTAGCCGCCATGATGCAATCCATTTCTGATATCGCCATGGTAATGAAAAAAGCATAAGTATTGGCGCCATAACCCATACCGCCTATTATACCCGCACCAATGGCAAAAATATTTTTCAGCACATTACACATCTCTACACCGTTCAGATTAACACTCGTATACACACGAAACCAAGGATTGGTTAAAAGCTGCTCCCCTACAGCTAACACCTTCCTAGACGCACTGGCCACTACGGCAACAGCAGGATGCTTTTGAGCCAACTCCGCAGACAAATTAGGGCCAGCCAAACAACCCACTGCTTGCACCTTCGTTTCTTGTACCATTACGCGGCTCATCGTAGCCACAGACTGAGCAAAAGGCAGATCCCCATCCTCGTAAATATGCAATCCCTTTGTGCCATGTATCAATAGGTGGTCGGG
Organism: Cardinium endosymbiont of Nabis limbatus; assembly: GCF_965196625.1. Lineage (GTDB taxonomy): Bacteria > Bacteroidota > Bacteroidia > Cytophagales > Amoebophilaceae > Cardinium. The sequence goes on from NZ_OZ239769.1 coordinate 1,042,556, forward strand.
TCTGATAGCGGGAGCGATCTGTTGCATCAATCCACGAAATTGAGCAGCAGGTACCACTGGAAAAATAACAGAACAGATGCGCAAAACCATTTCTAAATCATTGCTCACCACCACATTAGCTGCCAATGGTACATCACCAACCCTACGGCTTGCTTGCCACGCACAAGCCTGTTCTGCCCTATGTGCATATAAAAAAAGACGCTCCACATTAGGAGCTACTAAGTTGGCAACAGCCGTTCCAAACCTGCCAGCCCCTAAAACGGCTGCCACTTTATGCGGAGAAGATTGCTTCGAGGCCATAACCAGTAAGTCTATTGTGGTAATAAAATAATGTTAAAGGATCTTGAATACGCAAATTGCCATCTTCTGTAACTACTAGTGGTTTTCGGGCATGATATACCCCCAATTTAGCACATCCATCTTTAGCAATCGCATCCAGTTGGCCACCCCTTACTATAGGGGTAAAATCTATTTTTTGCGCCGTATAAAGCAGTTCCAACGCTTTATGGGTATGCGCAAGCGCCACCATAAAATCGGCATGAGGCACCACGGAATCTGTTAGCTCTATTGCCCCCCCCCCGCGCTTTTTTGCCAACTCATAGGCCACAAAGGCTACAAGATGGCTACTGAGCACGGTATTAATCGCATAATAGGCTGCTACAATTTTATGACTCAGCGCTTTAACATAGTCGTCTGACCGCTTTCTAGTAGCCGTTTTAATGGGCAGATCCCGAAACTGTTGATATAAATCTATCGCTTGGCCATGATCATCATAACTACGCCCCTCTAGGTCTACCCTATTCCCCATTACATCTAAGGGGCTACCTATGTTAATAAATATTTCTGAACCTTTCAATAATATATTTTTGCTAAATTGAAGGCTTGTGCAACAGCAACCTTGTTGCACTACAGCAGCCGCACCACTTTCCATTTGAACCGATTCACCGATCAATTGAGTAGCCTCTAACACACAATGGTAATTGAGTACGATGGGTACAATAAAAAGTTTCTTAGCAGTGGCCCCTCCTTGATTTTGAAAATTCGCTTCCTGTGCATCAAACGGAGTACCTAATAATCCTAATTTTAAATCAGACTCTATGGCACCTAAACGGCTGCGGGTCCCACCCGGATAAAATAAGGTATGGCACCCCCATTCCAGTATCTGGCACGCATAATCTTTCTGTACCTGTAAGTAGGGTATGGTCTTTTTACGCCGATCTACCTTATAGGTACCTAGCTTATTAAACACATAACGAAACCCTCTATTATTAAATAAATTTAACCCCGCTCCCCAAGTCAAAGGGGGCAAGCCTAATTGTTGCATAGCCAATCCGATCACAACAGAATCCCAATGGCTGGTGTGGGTAGGTACTAAAACAACCGTTCCGATTTGGGCCAATGCGCGCACCCTATCTACTTGACCCATCAAATGAAATTTTTCCTGTAACCTTTTGTGTTGAAAGGTCCAACGGTCTGGTGCTGCACCAAAGCCGAAACAATGGGGCTTAAGCAGATGGATAAACGTATGGTGCGTACATTTGGCTATATACTGATAATGGCGCACACTAAAATAGCTACAAATCTCACCTACATAACGCTCCAGCACATTTTTTAAAAGCGTAGTCGCTGCTGCTTTGTTTTCAATAGAAGATGCCATCGTTTCCCAAAATGAACGGTCATCCTTAGGATCACAGCTCCAGGGGTCTGATGCGATTCTAGCCAATTCTCTAGAGGTTGTTTGGTCTAATATTCGGTAAAGTGCGCCATCCAGTGTATGGCGTGCACACAAAGCGTTAAAACTCTTTTCCACAACCTCTCGTAAAAAAGCTTTTTGATTTTTATGCAGTAGGGTAATAGGCCAACGATTGGCCTGAGGCTCAATAGGCGTAAAGGACGCTTTGGTAGACATAATTATATCTTTTTAACGAAATAAGCCGTAATTTGCGGCCAAATATAGGTCAGCTTAAAAAGTTTACCCGATCGGTTTGGTGTTGCAAGATAATAAGATCAAAATGAATATTTATTATTTTTCAGAAGAAATTAGCTTTAGATTAAAGCAAAAAAGAAAAATCTCTACCTGGCTGCAAAGGGTTATCTGGCAAGAAAGATACACACTTAACCAGCTTAACTTTATTTTTTGTTCAGATCACTATTTACATGGGAAAAATATAACCTATTTGGGCCATGATACTTTAACAGATGTGATTACATTTAACTATGCTACAGATGCCCAAACCATCTTTGGAGATGTCTACATAAGCATTGAACGGGTAGCAGAAAACGCTAAGACCTATCATCAAAAAATGGTAGAAGAACTCTATACCGTCATGGTGCATGGGCTATTACATCTATTGGATTACAAAGATAAAAAAGCAGAAGACCAATTGATTATGAGAGAAAAAGAAAGCTTTTACCTGAACCAGCTCAGGCCAATTTTAAAATAAAAAAGCAGTGCCAAACTACACTACACTGATTGCTCAGATCTTAAAAAGAGATCCAAAGCAAAGTTATACCACACAACAACTTTACACAGCTTTACACATCAAAGCAAAAGCAGATAAAGCAAAAGTAAAAAAGGCATTATGTGATCTTGTACATCAGGGTACCATTCAAAAAATCAGCAAAGGGCGTTATCTACATGCCAGCGCGCCTATTTACCTTACAGGTCGTGTAGATTCTGTCCGTGCTGAATATGCGTATGTGGTGGTGCCAGATCAGCCGAAAGATGTACTGGTGCGTCAAAAAAACCTATTATCTGCATTAGATAAAGATTTGGTTAAAGTGTGCTTGTTGCCCAGCGGACGCCGTAAGCGGCCAGAGGGCATGGTAGTTGAAATTATTGAACGCAACACAGCACCTGTGATTGGGCGCATTATGGTTGCTGGAAAGCAACCCCAAGCCATAGTTGAACAAAAACGTACTGCCTACACGGTTTTATTAGAAGGGGAAAGCAGTACTTTGCTTCAAAAAAATGACAAAGTAGTGATTGCCTTAACTACTTATCCTAGTGTTCATAATCAATTAACGGGTAAAGTAGTGCAACATCTTGGCCAAGCTGGCCTCCATGAGGTAGAGATGCATGCGATTATGGCTGAGTTTGGTTTAAAAGATACTTTTTCAGAAACGCTTTTAGAAAGCATTAAAAACATCCCAACCCTTATTACGGAAGAAGAAATCAGTAGAAGAAGGGACTTTCGGGATATAGCGACCTTTACCATAGATCCAGCAGATGCCCAGGACTTCGACGATGCCCTCTCCTACCAACCATTAGCCAATGGCCACCATCAAATCGGGATTCATATTGCAGACGTAAGCCATTATGTGCTACCAGACAGCTTGTTAGATAAAGAAGCCTATGCGCGAAACACTTCTGTCTATCTAGTAGACCGTTGTATTCCGATGTTGCCAGAACTACTTTCTAATGGATTATGTTCTTTGCGTCCAAACGAAACCAAGCTGACTTTCTCAGTTGTTTTCGAACTGGATAAACAAGGCAAAGTCCATAGCAAATGGCTGGGTGAAACGGTTATTCATTCGAATAAAAGATTTTCTTATGAAAAAGCCCAAGCGGCCATAGACAATCAAACCGGCGATTTTCACGAAGCGCTTACGGTGTTGAATCAGCTAGCCAAGCAGCTTCGGGCCAAACGTGTACAAAAAGGAGCGATTAACTTTGAAACCAAATCGCTGATCTTTGCACTAGATGCGCATGGCAAACCCCTTCAAGTGCTACCCAAGCTCCGTACAGATAGCCATAAGCTTATTGAGGAGTTTATGTTACTGGCCAATAAGGAAGTAGCCACGTATGTAGCCAAGCTCAAACAAAAGCAGGAAAAAACAGGGCCTACTTTTATATATAGAACCCATGACCACCCAGACCCAGATAAGCTACATGAATTCTTTTTATTTGTCAACCAATTAGGGTACAAAATAGATCCCAATACAACCCCTGTCTATAAAGCGATGCATGCATTAGAGCAAGCCATTCAGGGGAAGCAAGAAGAGAATATTATACAAGCACTGGCCATTCGGTCTATGGCCAAGGCGCTCTACACTACAAAACCGGATCCACATTTTGCATTGGCTTTTGCGCATTATACCCATTTTACTTCACCGATCAGAAGATATTCAGATCTATTGGTACACCGTCTTTTAAAAAAATATTTAAAAGGCGCGCGCATCTATGATGCAGCATCTTATGAAAAAAAATGTCAGTATGCTGTAGAGCGGGAATACCTTGCGGTAAGTGCAGAAAGGGCCTCTATAAAGTATAAACAGGTAGAGTTTATACAAAATTTAAAGGATGAAATATTTGAGGGCATCATCAGCGGCCTAACGGAATGGAACATCTACATAGAGATCCTTTCTAATGGCTGCGAAGGCATGGTTCGTCTATCAGACCTTACGGATGATAACTATCTTTTTGAAGAACATCATTTTCAAGTAGTGGGCAAGTATACTAAAAAATGTTACCGCCTAGGGGATATGGTAAAGGTCAAAGTCAAAAGCTGTGACTTAGACAAAAGACATATTAATTTCTGGTTGTGTTAGGGGGTATGTATATATTCATGCACTGGCGTCAAATTAAGAAAAAAAGTATTTTAGTGCAGATGTACAAAAGGCATTTTACGCATGATTCCTATGCCCCCTCGCTTACGGCCCTCGATAAATGAATGACGCATTCAATATTTGCGCTAAAACGTAAAAAACATCACATAGCAAAACTATTGAAAGAGCAATTTCCAGATGCAACAGTACATCCATTTTGTGAAGAAGAACACAAAGCATTTATATTCCTTCTGAAAAAGGGCAAAATATAAAAAATGCAAGTTGCGCAATTAGCAATAAATGGTTAGGCTTGGTTATTAGTTGATCTATAGTTATCAAATAAATGGACGATTGGGTCCTTCTAAAGGATTGCATAACACTTGAAAAAATTTGCAGATGTTATACTACCACTGCCGATTAGGCCCTTAACCTACCACATTCCCTCTATATACGAAAATAGGGTAGAAAGAGGCAGTGGCCTACTGGTGCCGCTGCGTGGCGGAAAACTCTTACTGGGTATTGTGCTTGCATGCCATAGTCAAGCCCCTACTTATCCTACAAAGGATATATTAGGTGTAATCTATGGCATGCCTTTATTTACATCTCAGCAGCTGAGCTTCCTAAAATGGATGGCCGATTACTACTTATCTAACTTTGGTGCAACCTTGTCGCTTGCATGGCCTAAAGGACTCGATTTGCCTAATGGCATTATTTTTCAAATCAATCAAACCATTGACCTACATCCAACTTCAGCAATCGAGGAGGGGATTCGCCCACTTTTGAAAGCGCTACAGCACCAACCTTTATCGTACAAATCTATTCTCCAATTCATGGAGCCAAAAGAAGCCAATAAAGCACTTATATCTCTACTATCCCAAAGATTGATAGAAGCAGTTGCAACAACGACAATCGATCCAATAGATGAGGAAAACCCCTATTTTACCCTCTCTCCTACCATCCATCTAACACCAGATGCCATCGAAAAACTAGCACCACGTTCGCCCAAACAACAAGCGCTTTTAGCCCATTTTTTAGCAAAATCGACCACACATGCTGCTAAAAAAGAGCTTATAGCCTATTCCAAGTCAGCTTTTCATACGCTATTTAAGAAAGGGATTTTAATCAAGAGGCTGCTTACTCAATTGCCTGCATCCATTTTTACTGGACCCTTCGCACCATTAGCCACCTTAACCACCGCCCAAAAACAAGCACTAAAAGAGATTCAAAGACAATTTGCTACTAAAACAACGGTATTGCTACATGGTGCTATAGGAAGCGGCAAAACAGAATTGTATATGCATCTGATTGCATCTGCATTGCTGCAACAAAAACAGGTATTGCTTTTAGTACCAGAGATCGGTTTGGTAACGCATATCGTAGAACGGATCAGTCCTTTTTTAGGAGAATGGTTGGTGGTGCACCATTCCAAACAGTCGCATAAAGAGCGGTTAAAGACATGGTTTCGCCTCTTACACCAAACCACATTGGTCGTAATAGGCACACGTTCTGCACTCTTACTACCTTTTAAAGCGCTACAACTGATTATTATAGATGAAGAACACGATCCTGCCTATAAACAAAACGATGCGATGCCCACCTACCATGCACGAGAGAGCAGCATCCTATTGGCCAAACAACATCAAGCCAATGTTTTACTAGGTTCAGGGACACCGTCGATAGAAAGCTACTACAATGCCCAATCTGGCAAATATGGCTTAGTAAGATTAAACCATAGATTTGGCACAGCCAACCCTCCTAAATTATTTTTTATTGACCTAAACATAGAAAAAAAGCGCAAAGCCATGCGCGAATATTTCTCACTTACGCTACTAGATAAGTTAAAAAAGAATCATATAGAAGGGGGGCAATCGATGATTTTTCAAAATAGAAGGGGCTATGCGCAATATTTTTTATGTGCCACTTGTGGATGGATTCCCCGTTGCCTGACTTGCTCGGTCAGCCTTACCTACCACCAATCGGCAAACCAGCTGCGCTGCCATTATTGTGATTATGCTATGCCTCCTTTTTGGGCTTGCAACCAGTGCGGATCTCAGGAGCTACATAACATAGGCTTTGGCACAGAAAAAATAGAAGAGAGTTTGCAACTTATTTTTCCGGAACAAAAGATGGCTCGAATGGACTTAGATAGCACAAAAGGGAAAAATAGTTACCAATCTATTCTAAAAGAGATAACCTCTGGATCAATAGATATCTTAGTGGGCACACAAATGATGGCCAAAGGATTGGATTTCGCCAACATACGCCTTATAGGCATACTAGATATAGATGGATTGCTCTACTTTCCTGACTTTAGATCCAATGAAAAATGTTTTCAACTGATTACACAGTTAGCAGGGAGAGCAGGTAGACGCCACCAACAAGGGTGTGTGTTTATTCAAACGAGGCAGACAGATCATCCCTTATTTCATTACTTATCTAATGGTGATTACGAAGGAATGTACCAATCTGAGTTAGCAGAAAGAAAACGGTTTGGCTATCCTCCCTATGTTAGGCTGATTAAACTAAGCTTAAGCGCCATGGACGCCGCTAGCTTAGAATCTGGCGCCATTGCATTAAAAAAAATACTAGTAAAAAAGTTTAAGGGTATGGTACTAGGCCCGCAACAACCCTTAGTCAGCAAGGTCAGAAATTATTTTTTATTAGATCTATTTTTAAAAATAGCTAGTAATAATGCAGCTCAACTGCAAAACACAAAAGAAATCTTACAGAGCGCCTGCAAATATGCACTCGGTAAAGGACCCTATAAAAAAATTAAAATACTATTGGATATAGATCCGATTTAATCCAAATGATTTTAAGCAAAGGCCTATTTAAGATTAAGCTGCTTTTAAAACAAAAACTTGCAAAATTGTATAAGTTTTAATATAATGATCCCTATTCCTGAATAAAAGAAAACCTGGAGCAGCGCTAATCAGAACAATACCATCCTACGGAGTAAATAAAGACTTATACCGTCTGCACCCAATCTTATACAAGGGAATCAATAGGCTATCCATCCAAGTATTGCCTCAAGGCATGCATTACTTTTTACTATGTTGATAGAAATTATTTTAATAGGTTTAATGACTGCCTGCAGCACAGTTTTTTCTTCCTATATGATCACCTTTTCTAAGTTGGATGATATAGAGATTGTGCCTGACACAGCAACCATTCATAGGCCAAGTCAAAAAGAAAATAGATCCAATAAGCACATAAGAAAAGGTTCTTATAACCTACGCCGCAGAGTAGCACGATGGGCAACGCACGATATTGATGAAATAAAGAAATTTTCAGACAATGGTAAAGCTACATACGTCCACCTAACAGATCCAGAACTATGGGCGCAAAGGGAATGGCACTACCTGCTTGGTGTGCGTTGTTTACTACATAAAGAAGAAAGTGATGATTATTTTTTCAAGACAAAACAGGGGAAATATGCTGTGGCCAGCATGACATTAGAATATAAAGACCCAAACAAACCAAAAGAAATATACAGTAAAAGAATACTTGAAATCGGTATTGATCGAGATGAACACATCATCTACCATATGATGTTTAATCCAAAAAAAAAGATAGCTGATCTAAAGCAAAAAGCAATCAATGCAGCAATGCGTGATTGCACTAAAAAAGTAAAGGATTATGTTATTGTATACACGCCCCCGGCGCCATCTCCATATGCATCAAAAACACTCTACATTCATCCTAAAGGGACCAAAAAAGAGATGATAAATGGTTGCAAGTAGTAGTGTGCCGCTTTTCCCACTACTCCCATAAAGCTTCTTGTGCTGGTTGGATATCGATATTATGATAGACCTTCTGCACATCATCTTCATCCCTTAATGCCTCTATCAGCTTTATAATTTTAGGCAATGCTGCATCGCTGACCTGGACAAGGGTATGGGGAATATATTCTAAACCGGCAGAAGTTGGTGCAATAGCAAGTGTTTCCAAGTGTTTTTGTAGCTTACCAAAGTCTTCTATCGCACAAATGACATGGATAGAGGCACCATCATCTTCTAATGCTTCTGCACCTGCATCTATCAACCCTAATGTAAAATCATCGTGATCTTTAATATTGGCTACAGGAATGGTAAAAATGCCTTTATAGTCAAATAAAAAAGTAATCGCACCACTTTTTTCTAGGCTGCCTCCATATTTGGTAAAAATAGCCCGCACATTGGCGACCGTTCTAACGATTTTATCCGTCATGCAAACCACCATAATGGCCACGCCATGTGTACCATACCCCTCATAAGTAACTTCATGATAAGCGGCTACATCACTGCCACTTGCCTTGGTAATGGCACGAAGGATGGCATCTTTAGGCACATTAGCCCCTTTGGCATTTTGAATGGCCAAACGCAACCGTGGGTTAAGCTCTGGTTCACTTCCTCCACTTTTGGCTGCTACGGTTATTTCTTTAACCAGTTTTGTAAATATTTTACTTTTTTTTGCGTCATTTACACCTTTTTTACGCTTGATATTAGACCATTTGCTATGTCCTGCCATTGTATTATCTTATTTTGCATAAAATAGACCGCTTATTTGTCAAATAGGTCAGCCGTATAGGGCAAGCCCAAATGCTTATAAGCTGCCTCTGTAGCAACCCTGCCACGTGGCGTACGTTTGATATATCCTTCTTGAATTAAAAATGGTTCATATACTTCTTCTATCGTTTCCGCCTCCTCTAAGCAAGCGGTTGCAATCGTGGTAAGGCCTACAGGACCTCCTTTGAATTTTTCAATAATATTGGTTAGAATACGTTTGTCCATTTCATCCAGTCCATTCTCATCTACATTCAAAGCGGCCAAACTGAATGTAACCATCTCCTTCGTAATCCGTCTATCTCCTTTCACCTGAGCAAAATCCCGCGTACGCTTCAGCAAATTATTGGCTATACGCGGCGTGCCTCGACTGCGCCTTGCAATTTCATAAGCAGCTGCTTGGTCAATAGGTGTACCCCATATCCCACTGGCACGCTGAACGATTTTAGTCAGTAAATCAGCATGATAGTAATCCAATCGTGCATTAATTCCAAAACGCGCCCGTAACGGTGCAGTTAACAAACCAGAACGCGTGGTAGCCCCAATTAAAGTAAAAGGATGCAGTGCCAACTGTACACTACGAGCATTAGGGCCTGCATCCAGCATAATATCTATTTTAAAATCCTCCATGGCTGTGTAGAGGTATTCTTCCACAATCGGATTAAGACGATGGATCTCATCTATAAACAACACATTAGCAGGTTCCAAACTAGTCAACAGCCCAGCTAAATCTCCTGGTTTATCCAATACAGGACCAGAGGTAATTTTTATATTGGTATTCAGCTCATAAGCAATAATATAGGCCAATGTTGTTTTGCCCAAACCAGGTGGACCATGTAACAATACATGGTCTAAGGCTTCTTTTCTTTGCTTAGCAGCTGCTACAAATATTTGTATATTCTCTACTAGCTTTTCTTGCCCAAAAAAGTCATTGAATTGAAGTGGGCGTAAGGCTTTATCAAGCTGTTCTTCTGGTTTTTTTAGCACACTGAAGGGGCCATTGATAAGATCATGCTCCATTTTTTTTATCTTTATTGAACCAAAATATACGCAAAAAATAGGAATCATGCGCTCAAAAATCAAACTACTCAAATTATTGATGCGATTGTGCATAGGGCTTTACCTGGTTATTAAGCTTTCCAACATACTGATGCAACAAACTGATTATGAACTCTTAAACTACTCTAGGCTTGAGCCATTTATCGTACGGATCATAATTTGTTGCATTACTTTGCGCTACTATTTACATCTACAGGCGCAAACAGGGATAGCACCTGCTGCGCAGCAAGATACACATAGACCTAGTGGTTATAGATTAACCATCGGCACCATACTGGCGCAACTCATAATGACCTTTGCGTTAATATTACTCAGCAGCATTCAAGAAGCATTAGGCTATCCTACCATACAATCTGCATTACATTTTAGCCATACAATCGATTTTGTATACCGTGGCATTATAGAAATAACTTGCATAACCGCTATACTAGAAGAACTACTATTTCGAGGTATTTTAGAAAAATTACTCAGTAAAATCACCCCCATCCGACCATGGATCACTATAATGAGTGCAGTAGCATTTAGCTTAATGCACTGCAATATGAGCAATAATCTATTGTATTTTGCGATGGGATGCTTTCTCAGCCATCTCTACCACCAAACCAAACAAATTGTTTACCCTATTATGGCCCATGGACTCCATAATCTATGCGCCACGTTTATAACGTACCTAACATTAGATAGAAGGTTAGATTTGGCCATAGGGCATTTAACGATTGTAACACGTACGATGCTAACGATTGGGTCTTTCTTAGCAGTTTATGGATGTATCGCTTACATACTAGCAGGTCAAAAAATACAAAAATATCATTAGACTTTTTATGCGACTAGTAATACTAGGTGGAGGAGAAAGTGGAACAGGCGCGGCGCTTTTAGCCAAGCAACAGGGCATAGATGTTTTCGTTTCGGATGCGGCAACCATTCCAGCCGATTATAAAGATCTACTGATCAACCACCAGATTCCATTTGAAGAAGGAGGCCATACGATAGCCACCATACAATCTGCTGATGAGGTCATCAAAAGCCCTGGTATACCTGATAAAGCGATAATGGTTCGTCAGCTGCGTGACCATCACATACCCATCATAGATGAAATAGAGTTTGCAGCACGCTATGCTACAGGTAAAATTATAGCCATAACGGGTTCAAATGGCAAAAGTACCACAGCGCATCTGATCTACCATTTACTCCATACAGCAGGATATCATGTTGCTTTAGCCGGGAATATAGGCTACAGTTTTGCAAAATGTCTAACAAAATCTAGCTATGACTACTATGTACTAGAACTTTCCAGCTTTCAACTGGAAGGCATCAGATATTTTAAGCCAGCTATTGCCTGTCTACTCAACATTACACCTGACCACTTAGATAGGTACCATTATGCGATAGAAGCCTATGCAAAAGTCAAATTGAATATACTACGCAATATGGGTCCATTGGACCACTTTATTTACAATCCATCAGATGCCATCACCACCCAATATCTGCAAGCACAGCAGGTGTTACCTACACTACATCCTATTGATTTTCCCTCTACTGATAGCAGCAACTTTAATAAGGAGAGCTGCTCTTTTGCTATAAGCAAGTCACCAGCAGCCTTGCTAGGCGACCATAATCGGTATAATGCTACGGTTGCGGTTACAGCAGCCACATTAGCAGGCCTACCTTCTGAAACCATCGCTGCTGCATTACCTAAGTTTTGTGGACTACCCCATCGACTGGAATGGTGTGGCGCACCACAAGGTATAGATTGCTACAATGATTCCAAATCTACCAATATAGCCTCTACAACAGCTGCATTGCTAAGTTTTAGCCAACCTATTATCTGGATTGCAGGCGGCATAGACAAAGGCAATACCTATAGCCCACTGCTACCCATTGTAAAAGAGCGGGTAAAAGCCATCATCTGTTTGGGAAAAGAGAACAGCGCTATCGTTAAAGCTTTTTATCCACTAGGTTTACCCATACACGAAACAGATAATCTATCTTCTGCAATAGATAGCGCGCTATCTATTGCACGGCCAGGGGAAGTAATACTCTTATCTCCTGCATGCGCGAGTTTTGATTTATTTAAAAACTTCGAGGATCGAGGCAACCAATTCAAAGACAAGGTAAAGGAACGGATAAAAAACTAAAGCCCACTTTATGGCCACGTTGCACTATCCTACTTCTTGAAAATAACCAGAAGCATTAACGGTAAAATTTTTACATGGCATCACCTGAAAGGTATGTACCTCATCGCGTTGATGTACTTCAATAGCGGCTTCTGTAATATTGAGCTTTACAGGATCATATTTTAGACCTATAAGCACTTTCTTATAACATAAATCGTATTGAATGCTATAGTCCTTATTATGTATTTGTTCTAGCGCATATAAGGCTGGTTTATCTACTTTTAACTCAAAAATATAAACGGTGCTTTGAGCATTATATTGGTCCTCCATAACGATATCTGTACGCCCTATGCCACTATCTCTTTCAGCACTGGCCCACGTATCATGGGTGGCATGAAAAGCACCATTCAGAAAGGAATATAAAGCACCCTGAAAACTCCTTTCGGTTTTATCCAGAAAACGATAACCTGCTTTGGCCAAACAAGCACTACGAATGAGGTTCAAAAAAGCAACCCATGCTTCTTTTCTTAAAGATGCTAAAATAGAGGCACTACATGTTTTTCCTGTCTCTTGTTGTTTTTGAGCTATAAACCTAGATAAGGTCAGTTTTAAAGAAGATTGAACCTCCCCGTTAGGAAACTTTAAATAATAGGTTGTATTATGTGCATCATCAAGCACATCTATACACTTATCTTCTACAGGATCCGTAACAGGATCAAGATTCATGGTAAGATAGCCCGTTTGATACATTAATGGAAGTAAAGGCATTTCATGGATAGAGCATGCTAAATTTTTAAATTCGTTTTTTTTAATTGGGAAACTATCTTTCTGCCAATTCATATCAAATCTATAAATATTTTGTTGTATCTGTTTGAGTAAGATGGTAGGGTTCCCTGAATTAGACCAATAATTACCAAAGTCTTTTTCATAAAAGAATTTTAGTATAGAGTCTGGATTATACACACTTATCATTTTATCGGCTGTAAAGCAATAACCATTATAATAATCCTTTAACGCTCGCTTTACTTCAATAAGTGTGTGCTTTGCTTCTTGCGTTTTTTTTCTGTTAAGTTTTTCAAGTACTGGATGAATAATTGTCTCCTTGCTAAGAAAGAGCTTATCAATATCCTCTTCTGTATACCCCAACATTCCTGCATAATCCTCATGCAAGGATATGTCATTGGCAGAATTCGCCCCTGAAATCAGTCCAGATAGGTGAAATTTAGTTACGCCCGTTACAAAAATAAATTTACACTCCTTTTGACGCGCTTTTAATACTTTGAAGAATGAACTAAGCACAGAAAGCACTTCTTCATACTGCTCTTTTTTACAAGAAATTAAGGGACTATCATATTCATCGATTAAAATAATGGGCTGTGGTTCATAACCGTCACCTAGTTTTTTTAATGCATCAATCAACTTACCTAGTGTACCCTCTACCGTCGGTTCACCTATAATAGGATCTATTGAACTTCTATCTATAGTATGGTTTTGGGCAAAGGTATATAATACATCTATCAAATTGTTTTCTAACTTCTCTGGATTACCTTTGGCTACCTCAGAGAAATTCAACCAAATAACTGGATATTTTTTCCACTTATAAGTTTGATCTGCATAAATCGCACACTCCTTAAACAAAGCCTTATTGCCTTGGGCTATTTGGTTGATGGTATCTAATAGAAGCGATTTGCCAAATCTGCGTGGCCTGGTAAAAAAGTAATATATGCCATTCGTTCTAAAGAGTTTAGTGATATAGGCCGTTTTATCTGCATACAACTTTTGTGCGATCATCTCTTTGACATCAGCACTGCCAATTGGGATGTGCACGCTTTCGGCTCCTTGTTGCGCCACGCTTTTTAGTGCTTTATCTTCTTTTGTATCATCCATATCCTTTTCTTTTTATTTAAAAATGCATCATATTGATGCCCACTGCAAGATAGATAGTTTTTCTATCATTATAGAACGCCTCTGTTTGTTCTTTACTTGACCCTATCAAATCTCAATTCCATTAACGCAATACCTACTAATTTAGCATTAACGTCAATTCTTATTGTAAATCAGCCATATATATGCTAGCTATAGAAAGCTTGTTTTCTTTTAGGCTATAATCTGTAATGCCCAGCCATTAGATTCACCAAAAAATTAGCTATACTTCTATATATGGAAGCTTAAACCTGGCTACTGCACCCAATACTATAAAATAAACCATGCAGCATAAATCGTTTCATTCCAATTCGAGTGATTACATACATCCTCCTTTGAACCAAATTGACAAAATTGTTAGTCGTTCAATAGCATCCGGTAGTTATCCAGGAGCTGTTATATGGGCATCTCATCAGGGTAAAATAATCTATCAAGGCATATTTGGGAACCGTCGTGTTGAACCGGATGTGGCAGGTATGCAGTTCGATACCATATTTGATTTAGCGTCATTAACGAAAGTTGTCGTAACAACTACTGCTATTATGCAACTAGTGGAGCAAGAGAAGATAACCCTTCATGCACCGCTACATAGTTATTGGCCAGCATTTTCAGGGCATGGCAAAGAAAATATAACCATTAAAGAACTATTGACCCATACTGCAGGATTTCCTGCTATTGTGCCAAAATCAAAGCTTTCTAATAAGGAAAACATATTAAAGTGGGTTGCACAATCTGAATTATCTTTCATCCCTAATACACACTTTTTGTATAGTGATATTGGTTTACTTGCTTTAGGGTATCTAGTAGAACGTATAACCGGTCAGTCTTTAGACCATTATGCTCAAGCATATATTTTTGGTCCATTGGGTATGTATGATACCCAATTTTTACCTCCTGCTACACTGCGTGATCGGATTGCGCCTACAGAAATGATCAATGGACACTTGCGCCGGGGCACTGTACATGATCCCACTGCTACGGCTATGGGGGGTGTTTCTGGGCTAGCAGGCCTATTTTCCACTGCTCGTGATTTAGGTGTTTTTCTAGACTGTATATTAGCAGGTGGACGTATCCCTGATCAATATGCGGATCAAGCATCACCTCGGCACATTCTACTGCCCTCCTCTGTGCAACAAATGACAACTGTGCAAACACCTGCTATCATTCCGGAAAAACGTGGGTTGGGTTGGGATATCCATTCCATGCCATATGATGGTGGCCGTGGTAAATTATTTTCACCCTATGCATTTGGCCATACAGGGTTTACAGGTACCTCTATGTGGGTGGACCCTGTGACAACCAGTTGGGTTATTATACTAACTAGTAGAGTCCATCCTGTTTATCATCCAAATGATACGCAGCTCTTTAAAGACCGCTCAGCTATTGCTGATATCATTGCTGGAAACATTGGAAACATAGTGAAATAAGTAAACTTTATTACTTTATATGTAAGGAATAAGTTCATGCCAACCACTGAATTATTTTTCAACCTTTTCTAACCATACCATATATGATACCATTTAATATATCCCTATTTGTAGTAGTGAGTTTCTTGCTACTCACTTTAGTCGTAGGTATCTACTTTAGTAGAAAAAAAACCACCTTTCAAGAATATGCTACCGGGAACAAACAATTTTCTACTGCTACTTTGGTGGCTACTGTATTGGCTACTAATTATGGTGGATCAGGATTGTTGCGTGTTGTAGAGTCTATCTATGACGCTGGGTTATGGTGGATCGTTTATATGATATTAGCTTCTTTTACCTACTGGATCATCAGTAGGTTAGCCATTCGTATGGGACCATTTATGCACCATCTCTCTATGGCAGAGACAATAGGGATCTATGGTAGATATCCAAGAATGGTTACTGCGCTCATTTGTGTTTGTGGCAGTATCATTGTTATTACTTCGCAAATCACTGCAATGTCCCAGGCTATTCATATGTGCTTGAGATCGATTAATCCAGTTATAGTTACCATTCTTAGTACCTTATTGCTTATTTTTTATTCTACGTTTGGGGGCGTTCGTGCCGTTACCTTTACAGATGTATTACAATTTATAACATTTTCCATAATCATTCCTATTCTGGCTTGGTTCATGTTTGTACAAGCAGGTAAACCAGTTTCAGAAGTTGTTTCTCTGCTACAGAGCCAGCCTAAATTTCAATTTAGCAACTTATTTCAGTTTAATACACAACTCATGAACCTGGTTTTATTGCTGTTAAGTTGTTTGATATCTGTTATAAATCCTCAAGTGGTGCAGCGGGTATATATGGCTTCTGATCCGATTCAGGCTCGGAAGGTTTATGCATATGCTACTGTTTTTAGTTTTCTTATCATATCCTGTATAATTTTAGTTAGCCTATTTGTTTTTGCAGGGGCATCAGATTTATCAACAGCAGCGGTTTGGGCATATATAGGGGTTCATATCCCTCCTCTTTTTAAAGGGTTTCTCGCGATTGCTTTATTCGCAATGGCAATGTCTACAGCTGATTCTTGCTTAAATGTTTGTTCGGTTATGATAAGCCATGATGTAGTGATAATGATACAAAAAGAAAAAAGCATCCCTGATGTACGTCAACTTAAGATAGCTAGGTGGACCACGCTAGCTGTGGGACTATCCGCTATGCTAATCGCTTTTCAGTGCAACGACCTGTTAAAATTAATGTATTGGTCTATATACTGCTCTGTACCTATGACCATTCCCCCTTTTATTTTAGTTGTTTTTGGCTTCCGTGGCACTTCCCGTACTGCTTTAATTGGTATGGCTATAGGTTTACTAACTATTTTGGCATGGAACAAATGGATTAAGCCTGCAACAGGGGTGGATGGCTCCTTATTTGCTGCGGTAGCCAATGGCTTGTCTATGATAGCCGCCCACTATTTGTTTAAACAGCCGGAAGGAGCAGGATGGGTGGGTCCAGACGATACGTTTAAACAAATTCAACAAGCAAATGCCCGTAAGCATGCAGAACGAAAAGAAGCGATTAAAAATACCTTGAATAATAGAAAAATCACCTTATCAAAGCTAGTACCCAGTCGTTCTATTATGGTGTGTATCGGCATCTATACTACCCTCACGAATTTCTTGTCCTATTTTATAGTACGTATTATCAATCATGGATCCTCTCTTATATTTCAACTCTTTATATCAGCCTTTTTTTTAGGTTATCCATTTTTACATGATGCTTTTAAAAAGATAAGATCCATTCCAAAGTGGTGTATTGGTCTAATCTGGTTCCTGTGGCTAGCGGTTTATTTTCCTAAGAATTTGATTTGGAACTGGTGGAATATGGTAGATCCTGTATTTACTACATTCTTATTTTTGACGCATTGTACAGTAATCTTATGGGTATTACCTATGTATATAGGCGTAGGGATTGTGGTGGCTACAATAGTACTTTCTATTTATCCTATTACTACTGTATGGTCTTTTACATTATTATCTTCTTTGCTTCCACTATTTATAGTGAGCCTACTACTCATGTTTGCCGTTATGATTTGCTTTAAAATGAAAATAGGTAATATTACCACACAGAATATTTACCTAAAAAATCAAGAAAATATTAGAAAATCCCAGCAACTAAAAGCATGCCTATACGACACAGCTATGGTACCCTCTAATGGTACTACACCTCCCAAAGGCTATGGTGCCATTTTAAATCAAGTAGTTGGTAAGATTGAAGAATCTATCTCCTTTTTAGATGATAAAACACTCCTTTATAAGCAAGATTTACAGAGCATTATCAATAAGTTTTATGATTGGATAGCCTATTTCAATAGGAGAGAAAAGTCTAAGGACCACGCACTGTTACAGCCTACTAAAATTACTTTCGATAAGCTGATTCATAAGGTAGAAGTAGCATTATCTCAAGAGGTTATTGATCCGCCTAGAATTCTGTTAGAAAAAACAAACGATGCCCACAAAATCCTATCTATTATATGCGACATCAACCAAATAGTTTATTTATTGGTTCAATCTGTTTTACGGGTTGGTAAAATAGAGAACGATATCCCACCAGTTGTTCGTATACAACTGCATCCTACTACTTTGCACTTTATACAAGCGGATCCTATTGATAACAGCCACCCTACTTTTATGAATTTTAAAGCTACTGCTCTGGTTATCAGTCATTCTACCGTTGATGCAAAAACGTTACCTAAAGTAAAGAAGCAATATAATAATCTCATGGATTATATGGGACCCAAAGGTAAACAGGAGGTTCCGCCATCCATAGATCTACAACAACAAACCATCTCTACTATTATTGAGGCCCACTACGGATATTTAGAAGCGCCTGATGATGCTAGCAAAAAAGCTATGTTATTAGTATTGCCGAACAGAATTACGGATATCCTCAGTAAGATGGCTACTACCCTACCTATAGATGCCTTAACCTCAAACGCCCCTGTCACACCCAAAGAACAAGCGGATTCGATTATGCTATTAATGCAATTCCATGACTATGTTTCCAAAGTATCTATCCAAGAAGATCCTATTGACCTAAAAACGATTTCAGGTTTGTTATTATTATTACGGAAACATTTTGGCTTTAAGCGGCATAACTCTGGTCAATTATTGTATGTACGTGCAGTAGGGATTGCCGAGTTAGTGGTAGAATGGGTTTTTCACTCTCCTAAAGTGGTTTATGCTTCTTTGCTTTATGAGTTGGTGCGGCATACTTGTTTGCCGATTTCTTATATCAAAAAACATTATAATTTAGGGGTTTATACCTTTGTATTAAACCTGGTAAATATAGATAAACGCCAAGACTTAGATCATGCCTCTTTACTTTATGTAAAAAATAGATTAAAGGAAGCAATTAAAAAAGATCACGTACAGCTTTCTGTTCTATTTATAAAATTGGCTGAACGACTCTATGACTTACGTCATGCAGCGGGTTATATTTATCTAACAGAGGTTCAGCATATGGCGCAAGAAACCTTGGCCATAGATGTGGAGATAGCGAATAAATACTTGGGTACAGAAATAGGAATCGCTTTAGAAAAAGCGGCTAAAAAGGCATTGGCGTTTTGTGAAAAAACAAATAAAGCAAAAGGAAAAGAGGGTTAACAGGAGGGATAAGCACTAAGATGCCTTTGGCATGCTGGTGCCTCCCCGCCCTTAAAAATTCAGCGCACAGTAAAAATACAGCTTACAAGTGATCCATAATTTCTTCCTGCTCTGTTACTGGATTATTGATTTTGCCACGTAGGATAAATACCATAAGCATAAACATTACAAGGCAAAAAATTGCCACCAGAACAAAGCCAAGATAAGGGCTAGCACATACTAAATTCAACCAACAAGCCAATCCAAGAAATAAGAAACACAACCCTAAAGCAAGCAATATAAAAGAGAGGCAAACCAGCAAAAACACCTGTGCTATTTTCTTAGCTTGGGCCCTAAGATTATGTCGGAATGTATAAGCAACCATATCCAACTTTTGCCTTACCATCTCTACTATACAAGCAATACCCAGTAGCTTACATAGCATTTTTACCATCCTAAAAAACATTGTATAAAAATAAGCTAAAAATTAAAAACCAACTTTGGTCAATTTAATAAACAAAAGCATATAATAGCAACCATCTTACTTCTTAGTAACACTAATCGACATCTTGGTTCTACTGACACTATGCGCATTAAAAAAAGAGCGATTAACGTCCAGATCATTTTTACAAAACCTGGCATAGACATATCCAACCAGTGCACCAGCTAATTGCGCCAAATAATAACCCGTATGTTGGGTGGGCAAATGCATAAGCGTGATCACAAGTAAAACAAAGGCAACATACCTTAATGGCAAAGAGAAAAAAAAGCAATATAACCGTAAACTAGGCATCAAAACACAAACAGCAACCATTATGGCATAAATGGCTGCGGAAGGGCCGGTAAGATGGGTAACAATACCCCTAAAGGGTGGAGAAAACTGATATAGTGTGCAAAAAACAATGGCACCCACGATCTGCCCTAAAAAATAAAGGCGCAATATATGCTTTGAACGTGTAACCGCTCGTATTCTTTGACCAAAAAGGTACAGTATAAACATATCCCAAAACAAATCTATAAAACCTTTGTGTATAAAAGAGTATGTAATAATGGCCCATGGCCGCTCTAATAACAACGGATAAAGAGAAGGAAAAGTCAGCTGTGTATACAGCCATGTGCCATGATCCTGATAACCACAGATATAACATCCAGTATTAAACAAAAACAAAAAGAAAAAGCTTAAAACATGTATTAAAATTAGTTTTATAAACCCATTTCCAGACTGTTTAAATTGATTCCGAAGATAATCGTAAATTATATGCATAACCAAAAAAATTAATAAAAATTACCCAATCAAAAATTATTCAATGCGTGCACAAAAGTTAATACCTCTATCAATGGTTAATCGGTATAAACCATAAGATTGATTCTAGGTACCACTTAAGATTAGTTAATTTATAAAAATGGATAGTTATCTTCAGGTAATATTACTATCAGCATACCATAAAAAACTCCTTATGTAAATATAAGTTTTTTCCTTATTATCGTGTTCATTGCATTATTTTTACTGTGTGCCAACTTGTTATCGGTAGACATAGGCGATGGAGTATTGGAAACGGAACTTCATAATGGTGTAGAATGCCTTACAAGAAACCTTCTAATTATTAGAAATAATCAATATTAATGCCTATCTTCGCATGATGGGCCTTTAATAGGCAAGCAATGACAGTGAACCGTTTTGACAAAAGCCCATAATTTTTTTAAATTTGCACACCTCTAGGTTTAAAATAAAAATTATAAGTAGTACATGTTAACCATACAGCAGCTCGTAAAAAAAGGGAGAAAAAAAGCTTCTTCCTCATCAAAATCTCCAGCACTTGCATCATGTCCGCAGCGGCGTGGCGTATGCATCAAGGTCTATACCATGAAGCCAAGAAAGCCAAACTCCTCTATGAAAAAAGTAGCTAGGGTACGTCTAACAACGGGTAAAGAAGTAAACACTTACATTCCTGGAGAAGGCCATAACCTACAGGAGCACTCTATCGTTCTAATCAGAGGAGGAGGGGTAAAAGACTTATCCGGTGTAAGCTACTCTGTTATCCGTGGTGTATTAGATACTTCCGGTGTGAATGGAAGGTGTCAAGGAAGGTCTGTATATGGAGCCAAGAAGCCTAAAAAGAAATAAAATTTTAAGTAGGTGTCTCATGTAGTTGCCCTATTCGCTACAGGGTTGTAGCAACCGGTATAAAATTTAAGCAGCTACACAGCGCATTAATTTCAGTGAAAGAAATAATATGAGAAGAAAACAAGCTATAAAAAGAGTACTAGCACCCGACTATAAATATGGCGATCCGCTTGTAACGAGGTTTGTAAACGGATTGATGCAGCGAGGCAAAAAAAGCCTTGCGTTTAGCATTTTTTATGATACCATTGAATCAGTCTCCCAAAAAACAAAAGAAGAAGGGTTAGAGGTTTGGCGCAAGGCACTTCATAACGTAACCCCTACCTTAGAAGTCAAGCGGCGGCGTGTGGGCGGGGCTACCCTGCAAGTGCCCATTGAAATAAGACCAGATAGAAGGGTGTTTTTAGGCATGAAATGGCTCATTGACTATGCAAGATCCCGTGGCGAAAAGACTATGAAAGAAAGGCTTACCAATGAAATTATTTCAGCGGCTAAGGAAGAAGGCGCTGCTTTTAAGCGCAAGGTAGATACCCATAAGATGGCCAGTTCAAATAGAGCCTTCTCACATTTTAATCTGAGATAAATGGCAAACGAACTAACCTTTCTAAGAAATATAGGCATCATGGCCCATATTGATGCTGGTAAAACAACCACCACTGAGCGCATTTTATATTATACAGGTTTAACCCACAAAATAGGAGAAGTACATGATGGAGGAGCTGTAATGGATTGGATGGCTCAAGAGCAAGAGCGGGGCATTACCATTACCTCTGCTGCCACTACTACATTTTGGAAATATCCCACCATACAGGGAAAAGCAAACGACACCACCCAAACTTACAAAGTTAACATCATTGATACACCTGGCCACGTTGACTTTACAGTCGAGGTAGAACGCTCTTTACGCGTATTGGATGGTGCAGTTGCTTTATTTTGCGCCGTATCTGGTGTAGAGCCTCAATCTGAAACGGTTTGGCGCCAAGCCGACAAGTACAGGGTACCCCGTATCTGTTTTGTAAACAAAATGGATAGAGCCGGTGCCAACTTTTTCAATGCCCTACACGAAATCAAAGAAAAACTAGGTGCCAATCCTGTTCCCTTGCAAATTCCCATTGGAAGCGAAGCTTCATTTAAGGGAGTAGTCGATTTGATTACCAATGAAGCCATCGTGTGGAACGAGCATGACTTAGGTATGACCTACGAGGTAATACCTATTCCAGACGATTTAGTAGAAACGACCCAGGAGTGGCGTCAAAAGCTGATTGAAAGTGTAGCCAGCTATGACGAAGCATTAATGGAAAAGTTCTTTGACAATCCAGATACGATTACACCAGACGAAATGAGATCCGCCATTCGCAAAGCGGTTATTGACCTCTCTTTTTCGCCTGTTCTCTGCGGCTCTGCTTTTAAAAATAAAGGCGTTCAAGCATTATTGGATGCCGCATGTGCCTACCTCCCCTCTCCATTGGATCTACCCCCAGTAGAATGCACCCATCCAGACACTGAAGCAGTCATGCTACGCAAACCAGAAAATAGCGAACCATTTACCGCATTAGCCTTTAAAATTGCGACAGATCCTTTTGTCGGCAGGCTGGCCTTTTTGCGTGTCTATTCGGGCACTTTAGATGCTGGCTCCTATGTGCACAACAATAGAACCGGAAAAAAAGAGCGGATTGCACGTCTGATGCAGATGCATGCCAATAAGCAAAACCCGATTAATGCAGTACAAGCAGGAGACATTTGCGCAGTAGTAGGCTTTAAAGAGATTAAAACAGGAGATACCTTAACGAGTGAAAAGGATAAAGCTATACTAGAAGCCATTACCTTTCCAGAGCCCGTTATTGGTTACTCTATTGAGCCCAAAAAGCAGGCAGACCAAGATAAGTTAACCCTATCTATTGCGAAGCTTATGGAAGAGGATCCAACTTTGCGCATGGAAACCAACCAGGAAACAGGTCAAACCATTCTAAAAGGAATGGGTGAGCTCCATCTAGAGATTATTATTGACCGACTAAAGCGTGAATTTAAACTTGAAATCAACCAAGGTGCCCCACAAGTGGCTTATAAAGAAACGCTGACCGCTACAATAGAGCACAAGGAAGTCTACAAAAAGCAAACAGGCGGCAGGGGTAAATTCGCCGATATTGTTTTTGAGATAGGACCTAAAGAAGTTATTGAAGGCGAGCCCATTCAGCCAGGGTTAGAGTTTGTGAATAAGATTGTTGGAGGGGTTATTCCGAAGGAGTTTATTCCAGCCATTCAAAAAGGGTTTACAGCCGCCATGGAGAATGGTCCATTAGCAAACTATCCTGTAGAATCGATGCGGGTTAAAATCTTCCATGGCTCCTACCATGATGTGGACTCAGACTCTTTATCTTTCGAATTATGCGCGAGAGCTGGATTCAGGGCAGCGGCACAAAAAGCCTCTCCTGTACTTTTGGAGCCTATTATGTCTGTAGAAGTAGCTACGCCTAATGAGTTTACAGGTCCCGTAACAGGAGACCTCAATAGAAGAAGAGGCATTATGAAAGGGATGACTGGAAAAGGTGGCGCGCAAATGGTTAAAGCAGATGTTCCGCTTGCCGAGTTATTTGGTTATGTTACAGATCTTAGAACCATTACCTCAGGTAGGGCCTCTGCCTCATTAACTTTTTCGCATTACGAAGCTGTCCCCAAAAACCTAGCAGAAGCCATTATTAACAAAGCAAAAGGCATAACCGTATAGTAACCAAAAATATGAATCAAAAAATTCGCATCAAACTTAAGTCATTTGATCCTGTCCTTTTAGATAAATCGGCAGATAGCATCGTAAAGGCTGTAAAAGCTACCAAAACAGTAGTAAATGGCCCTATTCCACTTCCAGGTAAAAAAGAAGTCTATACGGTACTCCGTTCTCCACATGTCAATAAAAAGTCGCGAGAACAGTTTCAACTTTTTACCCATAAAAGATTGATAGATATCTACTCCAGCAGTTCAAAGGCAGTAGATGCGTTAACCAAGCTGGAGCTGCCTAGTGGTGTAGAAGTGGAGATTAAAGTATAAAAAATAGATGGTTCCTATGCCCCCCTCGCTTGCGGCCCTAGATAAATGAATTTGGCACACAGTAAAAATAATGCAACGAACGTTTTACTGAAAGCGCTAAATTCCTTTATCTAGGGCCATTAGCACCTTAAGTTAGCGCAATGGGAATAATCGCCCATTAAAATGATATTTTATTGGATAGTCAATAAAATATAACCATTAAGTTGGCGCCATCTCCTGAACGACAGATACCATTGTTTCTTTACTAAGCTAGTATGCCCCTTACAATCTACCTCATCATTACATGGCTCATTGGCTTAGCCATCGGATGGTTGATCGCAAAAGCCTTGCATAACACACCCATTTCCAGCCTACAAGATAAAGTAGCCAGCCTAGAAAAACATTTAGCCGAAAGCCAGCAGCAATCCCATATTTTACAGGAAAAACATCTAACAATCAGTAAAGAACTCGCAACTTCCCTAGCGCATAACAGCCACTTAGAAAAAAAAATAAGTGAACAAGGCGCATCTGTAGACCAGCTACAAGCACAACTTACCATTCATTTTAAAAACCTAGCCAATGAACTTTTAGAAGAAAAAAGTAAAAAGCTTTCAGACGATAGCCAGCGTCAAATGGCGCAGCTGCTCACCCCACTAAGTGATAAAATTAATACCTTTTCGCAACAAGTAACGCAGTATAACCAAGAAAGCTTAGAAAGAAATGTAGCCTTACGGACAGAACTCAAACAACTCCATGACCTCAACCTAAAAATCACCCAAGAAGCAGCAGGACTCACCAAAGCCCTTAAAGGAGATTCAAAGCTACAAGGCGGATGGGGCGAGTTTATTTTAGAAAATATTCTCGAACAATCTGGATTGGTTAAGAATAGAGAATATCTAATACAACCCTCTATTACCACAGAAGATGGGCAAAGATTGCAGCCAGATGTGGTCGTTAACCTTCCAGAAGGCAGACATATTGTCATTGATGCAAAAGTATCTTTAATGCATTATGAACAATTTTTTAACAATGCCCATGCGCTCGAACGGGCTGCGCACCTAAAGCAACACATTCTTTCTATTAGACGCCATATTAAAACACTCAGCGAGAAGCAGTATCAATCGCTCTATAACCTACAAGGTTTAGACTTTGTTTTAATGTTTATACCCATTGAACCCGCCTTTGCACTAGCCGTTCAAGAAGAATCCATGCTCTTTAATGAGGCCTATGCCCGCAATATTGTTATCGTATCCCCTTCTAATTTAATAGCCACCCTACGCACCATTGCAAATTTATGGCGACAAGCTTATCAAAATCAAAACGCTTTAGAAATTGCCACACAAGGCGGCGCTTTATATGACAAATTTGTTACCTTTGTAGAAGATATTAAAAATATAGGGCGGCAATTGGATTTGACCCAAAAAAACTACTTAGAAGCAACTAAAAAACTATATGATGGCAAAGGAAACTTGGTATCCAGGGCACAAAAAATGAAATTACTAGGTGCCCGTACGAGTAAGGTTTTAGATCAACAACTTATAGATAAGGCTGAATAGAAAGGTGCTTAATAGACAGGAATTTTTCCATACAGTTGAATAGATACGTCAGAAAAACGCATGTATCTTTAACAAAGGAGTCAATTTTAAAAATATTTAACTCCTTTGTTGTATTTTTTAAAATTTCAGTATAAAACAAAATCTTCTTTACCCTTCCTACGCGTACTAATATGATCAATCATAATAGTAGCCTTAGCAACCTTAGCAGCTGCATCCGAAGCATACTTTATAGCTTTACTAACCTGCTGATCCGAAATCTTACAATGATTTTCTTCATACTCAGGACTCATACCACGATTATCACGAACAGCACGATTAGAGTCAGTATCATTTATATAAGTATACTCGGCGCCAGCAAAATCAAGAACAGAATCACAAGTATGAGTATGGGAAATATGGGCCATATAAGTTAAACCGGAAGCCTGAGCAGAACCTATAGCAGCCTCAGCAATAAGATCAAGAGCAGCAGCAAGATCTAGAGTATCATACTTGTCCTCATTCGCTTTCTTAATAACTTCATCAGCATAATCAATAGCCTGTTTAGCCAAGCGAGTAGCTTCGCTAACATAATGCATAGTATTATTCTTAGACTTGTCAATAACACCCTTAGAACGAATACAATCATAGGTAGTAATATCCGTATTGTCAGCATCTTCATCCTGAACGTCACTAGCAAGTGCATCAATAATACTATTAGGAATATCAACACTATCACTATAATTTTGTTCCATTGCCAATTCAATACGTTTAAATTTATTATTATGAATAGCAAGCTTCTCAATATCAACAACATTATAGGCAACCTCACTAGCGTTACTATCCACCATTTCATTAAAAGTACAAGCAATACGATTATGGGCAATATGAACATGCTTGGCAGCGTTTATAACAAGAGAAGCAACAGAGTGAACATGATCATTATTCGAGGCAGACATGGTAATGGGATCAAAATTCTTACAAACCACATTAGAAATACTAGCTTTACGAACAGCATTATGACTAGAAGTATCACAATCAAGATCTAGCTTCAGGGCAATATGAAAATAAAAAGCAGCAAGAGCACTATGACTAGCAGCAAGCGTAACTAATTTTTGAGCATTAAAAATATAAGACATCCCATCACCAGTAATAGCAGGTTTAATAGCCTGGTTAGCAGCTTCCTTAGCCTTAACAAGATGTGCAAAAGCACCACTATCAGCATAAAGATCAGTACGCAGCTGATAATCTAATAAGCTACAGGGTTGGTTTGGATCAGGACTATCCATATTTTGATTGGATACAGTATTACATGCATCCAATATTAGTAAGCACAATGTAAAAATTTTCTTATTATTCATAATATCTTTGTACTAGTAAGTGGGGACTCTCTCTCTTTAATTGCGCAAACGCTACTATGGCATACATCATGCGCAATATTGAATAATTTTTCATAGCCTATTCATCATTTAAATTGTTGGATAATTAACTATTAAAAGGAAATACTTATAAGTTAAATAGTAAAAAGATAGTTCAGATCCAAATTTTAGGCTATTGTAATAAAGCGCTTTATATAATCTAATCCCTTTGGCAAATCCGCACGTATGGGCAATGGCCACATATTTCAAGATCCTCTGTTTGCACAAAAGGTATAGCAGGATTAAATATTTCTAAAAGCAGCTCCTTTAGACCCGCTTCAAATGGCGCTGCATAGGGCATCATATTCTCTATTCGATGGTATTTTTTACCATTAGCCCCATCAACCTGTTGTATAACAATACCAGGCATATAATCCTCCCCAAAAAGTTCCCGAATAGGAATCAGATAAGGCATAATCGATTGCGGGTAATCGGCTCCATGTAGCGATTGAAAAAGCCAAGCATAAAAAAAAAGCTGAAAAATGGCTTTATTCTTTTTAACCTTACCAGGATCAAATAGATCAACTATGCTCGATGTCTTACAATTGGCCAAACCTGTCTTGTAATCTATAATACGGATAAAATGGTTTTGGATGTCGATGCGATCAATCACACCACTTAAGCAGACCCTTCTTGCTCCATCTAAAACCATAGATTGTTTCATGGCTACCTCAACGCCCAAAAGGGTAAATGGCGCATCTGCACCATCTAATGCTACCATGCGTACCACCAGTTTTTCCAGTAGTGCATGGAGCAATATAGGACTGCCAACTGGTATGCGAGCAGTAGCTATAGCCTCCTTGATCTGTAAGTTGATTTTTAATTTTACCGCTATGGAACTGCTTTGATCCATCTGCATACCTACAAAAGGCTTGTACAGCCTTGCCATAACATCATGAAACAATGTACCCAATTGCAGCGCTTCTGTAGCATCTTTTGGCCAAGCCGTCTGCTTGAGTTGCAACAAATATTTAAAATAAAATTGAAGCGGACATGACAAATAAGAAAGGCAGGCAGAAGGCGTTAGGCTAGAAGCAGCTACCCTTTCTTTTTCCAAAAATCTATCTAGTAACTGCATCACTGCATCATCTTTCTGAATAGATATAGGCAGTATTGGCTTTTCTAGCAGCTGCATGGAATGATAAGAAGGAATCACCTTTAACTGACTATCAAAAGTCAATTGTATCAACAAGCGACTCATTTCACCAGAAGCATCTAAATGACTTTTTTGGGTGCAGTAACAATAGATATTTTCGCTACGCTGGAGCAGTCTATAAAATCCATAAGCCGTTTTAGCTTCTGCTACTTTATCTACAAATGGCAGCCCAAATATATGGCATAAGTCATAAGGTAGAAAAGAATCATTATAGGGAATTCTAGGAAAGTGCCCTTCATTCATCCCTATAAAAAAGAGATGTTCAAAATCCAAGTTATAGGAATCAGCAACCTCTATAATATAGAGCCCTGTTAAAGGATTCGATCTATGAAATAACAGCTTACTTTGCTTTAAACCATTCAAGAAAAAAGCAACAGAACAGGTAGCCATTTCTCCCAACAGCCCCTCTATATAAGTCAATAGATAGGCCAACGCTGTTTTATGCAGCGCCAAAAATAGAGAATCAGTTGCTGCAAAATGGCTATCTATATAGGTCAAGCACTCCTGAAGATAAGGCAAAAGCGCTTTATGATCTTTATTCCACCATAGGTCAAAGGAGCCCCATGCAGATAAGGCAGCATGGCCCGCATCCTTGGCCAGCAATTGGCGCATAGCCGTGCGTTCCGATTGCACCGCTCCTTCTGCAAAAGGATACCATAACGCAACAATATCAACCATATGGCCAGCCATCTCCTCTTGCCCAGAAGCCGCAACAGCGCTTTCCCAAAGCTGCACCAAGCGCTCTACCAAGGTATAAATCACCGTAGCACTGAATGGATATTCCAATCTACCATGCAACGGAATAGACAGCTTGGCAAGCTGGTCTAGTAAAGGAATCAGCAGCTCGCTACCACTGACTACGATTGCCGTTTGATGGGGCAAAAACCTCGGTTGTCCATCATTTGTTTGTTCTTGTAAAGCAGCTATAACCGCTTGCACCTGAGCTACCCTATTAGAGCTTTCTATAAGCAAAACTTTTTTATGGGGGTCACTCAAATAGGTAGCCGGCGTAAAGTTTTCTTGAAACCATTGTTTTTTCCTATGCTGACGCAAATAGTGGCCCGCTATATTGATTGAATGATCGAAATAATGCCCATCCACATCCCAGAAAAAAGTAGTCGAAGCAACCGCTTTGCATTGCGTAATAAACTGTTCTTCAGCAGGCGTAAGCAAATTAAATCCAACAAAAAGCAACACTTGACCCATTAGCTCCGGTGAGGGTTCTGCCATGCGATAACATAATCCTTCGTAGCCGCTCCCCTCCTCAAGTAATTTTGCTCTAAAAGATTGATAAAGCAGCGGTAGTTGCTTCCAAAAAAATAGCACTTCTTTCTGCTGCAATCCTGGTAGCGCACTAGCCCTTTTCAAGGCGTCCAATCGACCCTGATCTACAGACATAGTGCTGGTCAGTTGTTTGTGCTGCATCAAGCAACTAAATAGTTCAGCACCATTTACCAGATAGCTATCTATACGATTAAAATCCTCTAAAAGCGCACAGCCCCAACTATAAAATTCTTCAAAAGATTCTTTTCTATTTAAAATGCGCTCAGCTACTCCATGTAACTTGCCGAGTAAAGCCAAAGTAGGCAAACAGGTGATCTGACTATGCGCAAGCATCAACTGATGCAAGGTTAGACAACGCGCTTGCCATTTTTTGTTATCGCATAATGGCTGGAAATAATCAATAGATAGTTGATTGGGAAATATAACAAGCGGCTCCCCCACTCCATTGAGTCTATGCAAATGGTTGATAACTGCTGCTAAAAAAGGTGGATGTTTAATGGTTTTTATTTGATTAGTAAACATAGATAATATTTTATCTACACCTTAGGTTATCTCTTTGGGATTGGTTCTTTTATGCTTTTCCTCTAACTCTTTTAATACTTCTATTGCCGGTCGGATGATCACTTTTCCTTTATCATCTCCCAAGACAAGAGACCTATTCTCCGCAGCAGCCGCTTTTACCATTTTATAATTAGCCTTACGGACTCCCTCGAGTAGTCTTTTTATAAATGGGCTTATTTCAGGAGTGTTCATATGTTTGCTATTTACTCTGTTTTAGGATACTTTCCCAAGCATGCTTATTTATAATTTGTTCTTTTTTTGCCATTTTTTTATAAGCAATTACCTCAGAATTAGAATCCTGTCCATTAAGAATGACCCAGTTATCACAAATGGGCAGATATAGGGTTATCAAATTTACTAGATTGAAAGGAGACAATCCAGAAGCTATTTGATCAGCATTGATGAACTCTTTACAATCCAAAATATCAGGCAAGATCGTAAAACTTGCCGTGGTCTTTCCGGCTCCATTAGGGCCAGATATTATATAAAAATGGTTCATCATACAAGAATACTAAAAGACAAATTAAAAAATGCCTTTAAAAGCAAATAAAATAAAAACATCACTCCGTATTAGCAAACAGCAAGAAATTATATAAGGCGCCAATTGTATCCTGCCTTTGTAATATACTGAGTTTCTAACTCATATTATTTTTTAATCTTAAAAAATCAGTAAATTTAAGTAATATTAGATGTCAACCGTATTATGCCCTTGTGCGTACAAAAGGGTATGGTATAACTTATAAACCCAACCAATTTAGCAATGATGTCAATCGGTTCACATACCCTTACCCCCAAAGAAATTGTAGCAGAACTTGACAAATATATTATTGGTCAAGCAGAAGCCAAACGCAATGTGGCCGTTGCATTGCGGAATAGATGGCGCAGAATGCAAGTTTCGGATCAACTTAAGGAAGACATTATCCCAAACAATATTTTAATGATTGGGCCAACTGGCGTAGGCAAAACAGAAATAGCCAGGCGATTGGCCAAAATTGCAAAAGTTCCTTTTACCAAAGTAGAAGCCTCTAAGTTTACAGAGGTAGGTTATGTAGGGCGTGATGTAGAAAGCATGGTCAGAGATTTAGTTGAACGCGCCGTAGCCATGGTAAAAGCAGAAAAAATGGAAGCACTCCAACACAAAGCGGTCAGCCAAGTAGAAGAAATCATTTTAGACATTTTACTACCTCCTCTTCACCAAAAAGGAGGTCTAGACAAATGCACTGAACAAAACAGCTCTACTACTACCCGGGAGCGTTTCCGAGAAAAACTAAAAAGTGGCGCGTTGGATCAACAGCAAATAGAAATTAAAGTAACCAAAGCTACACCTTCCGGCAACATAAATAGCCTAGGCGTAGGGCCTCCTATGGATGAAGGGTTCGTCATGAACTTTCAAGATATGCTCAGCAGCTTTTTACCCAAACAAACCAAAAAAAGAAAAGTTACCATTGCAGAAGCACGCACATTACTCTTGACAGAAGAGCTCACAAAGCTGGTTGATATGGGTGCGGTTAAAGAAGAAGCCTTAGCCAGAGCCAGCAATACAGGCATTATTTTTATAGATGAAATTGATAAAATTGCCCATACCAGCCAAACCAATAGCCCAGGTGTAAGCCGAGAAGGGGTACAACGCGACCTTTTACCCATTGTAGAAGGCAGTACCGTACAAACCAAACATGGCCCCATTGACACAGATCATATTCTTTTTATTGGAGCAGGTGCCTTTCATATGGCCAAGCCATCTGACCTCATTCCAGAACTACAAGGCCGGTTTCCGATCCGCGTCACATTAGAAAATCTCTCACAAAAAGATTTTTATAAGATTCTAGACGAACCGAAAAGTGCATTACCCATTCAGTACCAAGCACTCTTATCGGTAGAAAAAGTTAAACTAGACTTTAGCCCAGAAGCAAAACAAGAAATTGCAGCCATGGCTTATCTACTTAATGAAGAACTAGAAAATATTGGTGCCAGGCGGTTGCAAACCGTAATGAGCCATCTATTAACCCCTATATTGTTTGATGTGCCAGATACCATTCTCCCCGATACAGCGATTACCATCACCAAAGAAATGGTCCAAAAAGCACTAGCGGACTTAATAAAACAGAAAGAGCTGAGTGGTTATATTTTATAGGAGTAGTTGCAATTAAAGTAATTTTACTGATTATCAAATTAAAAATAATATACCCGAATGAATGTTAAAAGCAACGTAACTATGAAACCGATCAATATTGTGTAATAAGGCATTTCAATTGGTTTGTTATGGGTGCATAGCCTAACCCCCAAGCAAGTCTGCTTAGGCGGCTAAGGCATTTTTTCTATTTTTTGCTTATATTTATCCACTACTTTCTAACAAAAAGAATAAAAATAACGATTACAATACCATATGGCCTTTCTTATTAAGACGACTCAATCTTTGGCAGCTTTATTCATTATTGTAGGGATACATGAATTGGGTCATCTGCTTTTTGCTAAACTCTTTAAAATGCGGGTAACCCGCTATATGATTGGATTCCCGCCTAAAATATTTAAAGTAAAATGGGGTGAAACCGAATATGGACTAGGATCTATTCCTTTAGGTGGAGCCGTTCAGATTGCAGGCATGGTAGATGAGTCATTAGATACCGACCATTTACACCATAGCCCCCAACCTTGGGAGTTTCGTTCAAAGCCAGCTTGGCAGCGATTCTTCACTATATTAGGGGGTATTATTTTTAATCTGATCAGCGGCATCTTTATATGGATTGGTTTAACCTATACAATGGGGTATACTTACTTACCTAAAGATGAAGTAAATAAATATGGCATTATGCCCAGTCCAATAGCCATCAAAATAGGTTTTAAAACAGGGGATCAAATTATTCAAATCAATGGAAAAGATTTCGAAGACTTTAATGACATCTTATCGCCCAGCCTATTACTCCGTAGTAAAAGCTACTATACCATTAAAAGAGCCGGGAAGCTGTTAGAATTGCCCATTCCAGAAAAAGCAATAGAAGATTTATCAGACATCAAAAAAGCTGTTTTTTTAAGGCCCATTTACCCTTGTGTGGTGCACACCGTAGATACCAACAGCAGTGCGGCACAAGCAGGCTTAATGGCTGAGGATCAAATCATTGCACTAGCTGGCCAACCCATCCTTGATATAGATGAATTAACCCAAGCGGTTAAAAGTTATTTGGGTAAAAACGTCGAAGTGGTTTATTTGCGCAATGGCATACAAATCGCTACTTCTATTCAGATCGACCCAAAAGGATTGGGTATTGAGCTCATTCCCCCCCCATATACATGTAAAAAGCTACACTATTCATTTATAGAATCTATTCCTGTTGGCCTAGCCAAAACTTGGGATTTGATACAGACCCAATTTTCAGCCATC
This sequence comes from Cardinium endosymbiont of Nabis limbatus, assembly GCF_965196625.1. GTDB lineage: Bacteria > Bacteroidota > Bacteroidia > Cytophagales > Amoebophilaceae > Cardinium. The sequence continues at coordinate 1,076,267 of NZ_OZ239769.1, forward strand.
TGGAAGCTTATCACAGGCCAACTCAGCTTAAAAAAATCTTTAAGTGGCCCCATTGGCATTGCGCAAAGCTTTGGAAATGAATTTATTGGATATAGATTCTGGATGCTCGTTGCCACTTTATCCATTGTCATTGGTTCAGTAAACTTGCTGCCCATTCCAGCATTAGATGGAGGGCATGCCTTATGGATATTATATGAAGCACTATCTGGTAGAAAACCTTCTGATAGATTTTTACAAGGCGCCCAAAAACTGGGCATGATCCTTATACTTTTGCTTGCCCTTTACGCATTGGGTAATGACATTCGTAAATTATTATAAGCAGCCTATTATTTTCATTTTTTTGGCATATTATTTGCTTGTATCATCATATACGTTATGATCATAAGGTAGATATAAACCATTTATATATGTACTTCAATAAGTCACTAGTAATGGATGGAGGACTTGCCTCTGCATGGGGTGAGGATGGTATAGGCGGCATGGTAGAGCTGATTGTATCTGATGAAAAAGAGCAGTTCTCCGACGACAACACCCAAGGTAAAATACCCCTGTTGGCACTTCGCAACACAGTTTTGTTTCCCAACGTTGTAGTACCTATTGCGGTTAAAGAAAGGCAAGCCATGCATTTAATAGAAGCCGTGCATGAAAAAGATGGCCTATTAGGCATCATTGCCCAGCGCAATCCAGAAACCTTTGAAGGCAAACCAACCGATATTTATCCAATAGGTACACTAGCCAAAATCATTAAAATCATTAGTTTACCAAATGGCAAAACGATTGCTTTGGTGCATGGCAAGCAAAAATTTCGAACCATTCAACTCTTTACAGAGCCATTGGGGTTAGAAGCGACCATTCACGTGCTAAAGGACCAGCCTTATAAGGAAGATAAAAGGGTACTTGCGCTGATGCAGTCATTAAAAGATGTGGCCATTAAGATTCTTAAGTTTCGATCTGATGGCACTAGTGAAGCGCAAGCAGTATTAACCAATATTAAAAGTCCAGATTTTTTGACCTACTTTTTGGCCTCTAATTTAAATACAGATATCCACTACAAGCAAAAGTTACTAGAGGTCAACAACAGCACCAAACGGGCCAATTTGCTTTTAAAACACCTGCTTAAGGAGTTAGAAATTTCCGAGCTTAAAAAAGAGATTCAAGACAAAGTGCATTCTGATATTAGTCAGCAGCAACGGGACTATTATTTAAGGCAACAAGTTAAAGTACTCCAAGATGAACTAGGTGAAAACGACCTCTCTGATGAGATTGATGCATTACGTGAAAAAGGCAATAAAAAACAATGGTCTAAAGAAGTAGCAGATTATTTTAAGAAAGCATTGGAAAAAGTGGAACGAATCAGTCCCCATAGTCCAGACTATTCCATTAGCATCAACCATGCAGAGCTGGTGGTAGAACTGCCTTGGGAAACCTATACCAAAGACAACCTAGACCTAAACCGAGCCAAGAAGATTTTTGATGCAGACCACTATGGCATTGAAAAAGTAAAAGAACGTCTTTTAGAATTTTTAGCTGTTTTACAGCTAAAGAAAAATATGAAAGGGCCTATTTTATGTTTATGTGGTCCACCTGGGGTAGGCAAAACATCGTTGGGCAAGTCTATTGCAAAAGCAATGGGTAGAAAGTATGCACGCATTGCATTAGGTGGGTTAAATGATGAAGCCGAGATACGAGGCCATAGAAAAACCTATATTGGCGCCATGCCTGGAAAAATTATCTATAACATTCAAAAAAGCGGCGCATCGAATCCGGTAATTGTACTAGATGAAGTAGACAAACTAGATGGAATGCGTGGAGATCCAGCCTCTGCTCTATTGGAGGTGCTCGATCCAGAGCAGAACAATGCTTTTGTCGACAACTTCTTAGAGGTACCATACGACCTTTCCAATATTTTGTTTGTAGCCACTGCCAACTCGATAGATCGTATTCCAGCTGCTTTACAGGACAGAATGGAAATCATTGAAGTAAGCGGTTATCTTTTAGAAGAGAAGATAGAAATTGCAAAAAAATATCTTTTCCCCAAACAAAGAAAAGAGCATGGCCTTAAAGCCAGTGATTTAGCGATACAAGATGATGCCTTGGCTACTATTATAGCCAGTTACACACGGGAATCTGGTGTCCGTGAATTATCGCGTCAAATAGCCAATATTTGCAGAAAAACCGCTAAGTCCATTGCTTTAGGTGAAGCCTATACTAAAAAACTCAAAGCAACAGATATCAGTGTTTTACTGGGCCCGAAACCATTTGACCAGACCCCTTATCAAACTACACCCTTGCCGGGTGTTTCAGTTGGATTGGCATGGACAGCAGCTGGTGGCGAAATTCTCTTTATAGAGTCTGTCTTGAGTAAAGGAAAAGGAAGGGTTAATTTATCTGGCCACTTAGGAGAAGTAATGAAGGAATCTGCCATGACGGCACTTTCTTACTTAAAAGCAAACGACCAATACCTTGACGTAGCACACGGTGTCTTTGAAAACTACGATTTACACATTCATGTCCCCTCTGGCGCCGTTCCTAAGGATGGCCCTTCTGCAGGGATTACCCTGTTTGCCTCATTGGCCTCCCTGTATACCCAAAAAAAGGTAAAAGACCGCTTGGCTATGACAGGCGAGATTACCTTACGAGGGGAGGTACTACCCGTAGGGGGCATTAAAGAAAAGATTCTAGCCGCAAAACGGGTAGGCATGAAAGAGATTATACTCAGCAGCAAAAACAAAAAAGATGTCCAAGAGATTAAAGAAATCTACCGTAAAAACTTAACCTTTCACTATGTAGATTCTGTAGATCAGGTCTATCAATTGGCACTACAAGAGCATAAAATAGCTGGTGCAAAGGTTTGGGATGGTAGTTGGGCTGAAACACTACCAGGGAAATAATGAAAAAAGTTGCTTTTCATACATTAGGCTGTAAATTAAATTTTTCCGAAACCTCTGCCATTGGGCGCCTCTTTACAGAAGCAGGATTCGTTACCGTAACCTTGGCACAGCGGCCGCATGTTTTTGTATTGAATACCTGTTCTGTAACCGAGAATGCAGATGATAAGTGTGCGAAAATGGTTAGAGAAGCCTTAAAAATGGCACCGGAAGCTTTTGTAATCGTAATAGGCTGCTATGCTCAACTTAAGCCAGAAGCCATTGCAGCCATACCAGGTGTCGATGCCGTATTTGGCACACATGAAAAATTCAAGCTACTGGACTGGATTACCGATTGGCATAAAAAAAAATCCGACGAATCGGCCACCATACAAGTTACCTCTATTAAAGAAAAGTTAACCTTCTCCCCTGCCTACTCTATAGGAGACCGCACCAGAACTTTTCTTAAAGTACAAGATGGTTGTAGCTATGCATGTTCCTTTTGCACCATACCACTGGCTAGAGGGCCAAGCAGAAGTGCTACCATTGCAGAAGTAGTTGAACAAGCCAAGTCGATCAAAAATGTAAAAGAAATTGTCCTAACCGGGGTAAATCTAGGCGACTTTGGCATCATTGACGACAAACGCCAAACCAACTTTTTTGAGTTGATTCAAGCTTTAGATAAAGTAGAAAGCATAGAACGTTTTCGCATTTCTTCTATTGAGCCCAATCTGCTCCGCAATGAAATCATAGACTTTGTGGCTAGCTCCAAACGCTTTGTACCCCACTTCCACATTCCCCTACAATCTGGTAGCGATAAGATTTTAAAACTTATGCGCCGCCGCTATTTAACCAAGCTCTACCAAGAACGTGTAGCGCACATAAAAGCAAAAATGCCTACCTGTTGCATAGGTGTAGATGTACTCGTTGGATTTCCAGGTGAAACAGAAGAAGATTTCTTAGAAAGCTATCATTTTTTAAATGCATTACCTATTGCCTATATACATGTCTTTCCTTATTCAGAAAGAGCGCATACAAAAGCAGCCAGCATGGCTGAGGTCGTTCCTCAAAAAGAGCGTGTAAAACGGGCCAGAATGTTGCGCATCCTTTCGGAAAAAAAGCTCAGCCACTTTTATAGGCAACATTTAGGCCATACCGCTACGGTTTTATTTGAATATGGGGCAAATGATGGCGTTATAGAAGGGTTTACAGAGAATTATATTCGGGTCCAATTGCCCCATCAAGAAGCACTAGCCAATAGACTTTGTAAAGTACTACTCAAAGCAATCAATGCAGAAGGAATGGTTGTGCCAGAATTATGTACATCCACTTCCTTCTAAGAGACTGCAGTTAGCGGCCATGGAAGAAGCGCTTCATGCTCCTCTACTTTTACAAAATCAAGCGTTTTTATAAACTTTATAAACTGCTATTGCAACGAATGGATGCCATTGAACTGTAATTTACACATATTTGCATAGAGGGGGCTAGTCTTTAAAAGGGTTTCATGCGATCCATTTGCAATGATTTTTCCATTATTAAATACCAGCACGCGATCCATTGCAGCCAAAACCGTCAACCTATGTGCGATCACAATAGTTGTTTTACCAGCCATAATCATAGAAAGGCTTTCTTGAATTTCAGTTTCTGTAACGGCATCCAATGCAGAAGTAGCCTCATCTAGTATTAAGATAGGCGCATCTTTTAATATAGCACGTGCAATAGCGATGCGTTGGCGTTGCCCACCTGAAAGCTTTGATCCCCTTTCACCGACAAATGCATGGTATCCTTGCGCTAAACGCATAATAAAGTCGTGACACTTTGCTTTTTGAGCAGCCGCAATGACTTCATCATCGGTTGCTTCTTTACGCCCATAACGAATATTTTCTAAAATGCTGCCATGAAAAAGCGTTGTATCTTGGGGTATAAGGGAAATGGCTGCACGCAATGACTCCTGGGTAACCGTAGCGATATCTTGTCCATCAATTGTAATCACACCCTGATCCAAATCAAAAAACCTGAGCAACAAATTAATAAAAGTAGTTTTACCACTACCAGATAAACCGACCAATCCTACCTTCTCGCCGGGTGCAATCTCCATGTTTTGATTTTCAAATACAGGTTTGCCCGGCACATATGCAAAAGAGACTCCTTTAAAAGCAATAGCAGCCGACCGACATTGCAGTGCAGAAGCATCAGCTGCATCAAGCACCGCATGTTTTTTTTGTAATAACTTAAAAGCCTGCTTACAATAGCCAACTTCCTCAAAGAAATCAGGAAACTCTGCTACAGAAACCCAAACCAGATTACAAATATTATTACCAGCATAAAAAATATAAGTCAACTGAGCAATGGAAAGCTTACCAAGCTGCCAATAATAAACCATATAGGTGAGCATCCCTACACCCATAAAGCCAATTGAAAGGCCACTAATGATAAAATGAAGATGCATAATAAGCTTTAAAGCCTTTTCATGTGCCAGTTTTTCTGCAGCCTGCGGAGCAATCAAATGGGTGATTGCTTCCCTTTTTCGAGCAAAGAGTTTAATGCTTAAGATATTGGTAAAGCCATCTACAATGCTACCAGATAAGCGACTGACTTTTTCTGCATGTAAGGCTACACCACGGCTGATCTTTTTTGAATAAAAAAGATAGGTAGCAGTATGCAATATCAGCCAGACCATCAACAGCGCACCAAAAGTAGGCTGTATATAGGCAAAGGAAAACACACCAGCCAACATGGTACAAAATGTGGGCAAAAATGATGAAATGACAATCATGATGACTTGGCTAATGCCATCTGTTAAGTCATTGACCCGTTTAAGCAAATCACCAGAGAAATGCTCTGTAAAAAACTGATAGGAATGACCTTGCAAATAACGGACGATAGCCATGCGTACCTTAGCTTCAAAAGCAGGAATAGTCCTGATTTTCATATAGTCAAATAGACGGAATAAAAGTTCTATCAGCACGATTACACCCAATAGGGCCATCAGTGGCAAGGCGACCTTTATCCAAACGCCTGTTCGATGGTCAGCCAATTCTGTAAGCCGTGTAACGAGTATCTTAAAGGCATAGGGCACTACTAAGTTATCGAGTACAAAACACATGCGCAAACCAGCCATAGCAATGAAATGCCATTTGTATTGACCTACAAAGTGTAAAATAAAAGTTTTGAGATTTTTAGTAATGGGTTGCATGCGTGGACAAAAAAAAATTATACCACACTTTTGGGTTGATCAAAAAGTGTGCAAAAAATCAAGCACTGATGCATTTTTTTATTTTTTTCGTAGCATTGCCATATCGTTGAAGCGATCGTTTATAATCAAGTAAAATGTAGTGTGTAGAACTTTTCAGGTTAATTTAAGATAAATATTTATCTAGTGCTTGTTGAATTTCCGAAATCGGAAGATTCCCCACCAAACGATTAACCGCTTCACCTTGATGAAAAAACAACATAGTAGGAATGGTAGCAATGGAATACCTAGCAGGTATTTGGCTATTTTCACTGATATTTAGCTTAGCAATAGCAGCTTTGCCTGTATACATCGCTGCAATTTGGTCTATAACGGGGGCAAGCTTTAAGCAAGGTCCACACCAAGGCGCCCAAAAGTCTACTAAAACAAGTGTATTCTGGCGAATGAGTGCATCAAATTGCGCATCTGTAACCTCTAGAATATTTTGATTCATACGTTAAAATCGTTTTACAACGGACACTGCCGGGAAATATTGCTTAAGAAAGGAAATATAAAAACTTTCCCTGCAATATACAAAATTTTTAATTTACTGATAGGGTGCTAAACCCTTTCGCGTGCACCAACCAGTCTAACTTTAATTTAATATTTTTTTGATATAAGTGCACAAGAACTATAATTTACATTAAATTTAACTATTAGACCTCTTGCATAAGCTATTTATGATCAGCAATTTTTAGGAGAAACGCAGTCGAGCACCGCAGAATACTCAATGTATTTGAGGAGCGTAGACAAGCTTCGACACCAAAATGGCCATTAGAAATAGGTTATGCAAGAGGTCTATTATAACATCAAACTTAAACTACTACAAATGGGTTTGTAATCTTACTAAGGTTGACTAAAATGATCTCATATGAATAAGTATAAATTACCAATTGGGGTGGATAACTTTTATAAGTTAGTCTCTAACGATTACCTCTTTTGTGATAAAACAGCCATGATTGCTGAGTTCCTAAAAAGTGGCAATGAGGTTACGCTTATTGCCCGCCCTCGTCGGTGGGGCAAGACCTTAAACATCTCTATGCTACATCATTTTTTTGCTTCAGAGGTGAATGGGGTATCTACAGCAGGTGTATTTGATGATCTAGCAATTGGCCAGTTAGAAGGTGGTAGGTACATTAGGGAACATCAAGGCAAGCATCCGGTTATTATGATCAGCTTTAAGGATGTGAACGCAGATCGTTTTGAAGGGGCCTATAATGCGGTCTATGAATTGATATTGGAGGTTTATAGTACCTATGCTTACTTATTGAAAAGTGATGCAATTAATGAAATACAGTTAAGACAATTACATACTATTCTCAATAAACAAGCCAATCAGCAAGCATTAGAAAAATCCTTAAAGCTGCTCAGTCAATGCCTCTATCAACACCATGGACAGGCAGCATATATACTCATAGATGAATATGATACGCCCTTAAACAAGGCTTATGGTAATAAGGCATACTTGGATGCTATGGTCGCATTTATGCGCAACCTATTTAGTGCTGCTTTAAAAGGCAATACTACCCTAGAAAGAGGCGTGTTAACGGGTATATTGCGTATTTCTAAAGATAGTATGCTTTCTGGGTTGAATAATCTAGAAACTTACACCTTGCTGGACGAAGAATATAGTAGTTGTTTTGGTTTTAGTGAAGATGAAGTTTCTTATTTATTTAAAGAAAAAGGTCTTGCTACCTCCATGGAAGAAGTAAAGAATTGGTACAATGGCTATAAGGTAGGCGGCTTAGTGATGTATAATCCTTGGTCCATTATTTCATGCATCAATAAATCGGGTCGTTTTGATCTCTATTGGGTCAATACGGGTAACAATAACTTAATCAAACAGTTGATTCTTTCCTCTAATACGAGCATTAAAGAACAGTTCGAACCATTGATGTGCGGAGAAACATTAACGGTATCTATAGACAAGCATCTTTCTTTTGATCTGTTAGGTAGAGATGAAACTGCTTTTTGGAGCTTGCTATTATTTGCCGGCTATTTAACTTGGGAGAAAAGTAGTTTAAGTAGCAATAGTGATTTATATGATTGTGTCATTAGGATTCCTAATCATGAAGTACGCAGGCTCTATAACCGGTTTTTTGAGGAGTGGTTACTCGGGAAATTTCCTAGCCACGCTAACTATGAGACCTTTCTAGGTTATCTACTCATAGGCCAAGTAGATGCATTTACACGAGATTTAAGTGCTTACCTCCTACAAAGTGCTAGTTTTTTTGATCTGCATTATAGCAAACAAGGTGAAAGCTTTTACCATGGTTTCGTCTTAGCTATGCTGGCTAGTGTCAGTGATAGATATTATATACGTTCCAATCGAGAAAGCGGTTTAGGGCGTTATGATCTTTTATTAATCCCTAAAAAAGAAGGTACAAAGGCAATTCTACTGGAGTTTAAACAGGTTCGGAAAGAAGAAGAACTGGAAAGTTCAGCTAAAATTGCTTTACAGCAGATACAAACGCAAGCTTATCATACCGAGCTATTGCAATACCCGCATGTTAAAGAAGTAGTGGAATGCGGTATTGCTTTTTCTGGTAAATCGGTTTTAGCGGCCTATGCTACTTATGACATAATACGCAAGCAGTATGGTGAGGTTATTTTGACCAATAGATATGGTCAGGAAGAGGCATAGAATTAAGGGCATAAGAAACCTCTGGCTGTTTTTAATGCAGCGGGTATGCCTGCAGGGTTATCGCCTTTAGCGGTTGCAAAAAAAGATTGTCCGCCTCCTTTGCCGCGAATAAGGGGGGCTATGGACTGGATCAGTGCATGGGCATCGTTGCATGGCCCCAATGGGTCTGATGTCATAACCATCAGGTGGGCTTGCTGTTCAAATGTAGTGGCCAGTACGATGGCTATTTTCTGATATTCGGCCTTATAGTGCGATGCAATTTGTTTTAATGCATGGGGATGGGGCAGTTCCACAGATTGGATCAATAGGTAGCCCTCATCCACCGGCTCCAATTGACTGGCAAGCTGTTGGATGACTTGTTGTACCGCTTGGGCTTGGTAAACAGCTACTTGTTTCTGGAGCTGTTTTTTTTCATATATCAACTTTTCTACGGCCTGCACGAGCGCTTTGGGCTGTTTGAGTAGCTCTGCTATAGTGGTTAAATCAGCAGATTGCTGGGTTACAAAATGGTGGGCATGCGTAGCGGTTAAGGCTTCTATTCTGCGCACACCAGTACCTACAGCGGTTTCATGGATGAGCTTAAAAAAGCCAATTTGTCCTGTACAAGCTACATGGGTACCGCCACAAAGCTCTATGGAATAGGTTGGGTCAAAAGCAATCACGCGCACTTCTGCACCATATTTCTCACCAAATAGCGCTTGCGCCCCCATGGATTTAGCGGCTGCAATGGGCACGGAACGCTGCTCGATACAGGGAATGTTTTCTCTAATCTTTTGATTGACCATCGCTTCTACGGCTTCTATTTGGGCAGCAGATAACTTAACAGGATGGGCAAAATCAAACCGCAGTAGCGCTGGGGTTACCAAAGAACCTTTTTGAGTCACATGGCTCCCTACGACCTGTTTTAAGGCAGCTTGTAACAAATGGGTAGCGGTATGGTTGCCAGCGGCGAGGCGCCGTTGGGTGGGGTCTACAGAGGCTTCTACGGGAGCGTCCAGCTGAGTAGGAAACTCATCAACGGTATGGATGATTAACCCATGTTCTTTTTGTACGTCTAGCACTTGCATAACTTGGTTCCCAGATAGGATAACGCCTATATCAGCTACCTGCCCCCCTCCTTCTGGATAAAAAGGTGTAGCAGCTAACACCAATTGGTAACGCACGCCTTGTTTATTGGTCAGGGTACGCCATTGTACAATAGAGGTCGTCACGGTCAATTGGTCATAGCCTACAAACTGGGGGTGAAGGGTTGGTTGGAGGAGTTGCCAATCGCCTTGGCTGGTGGCGGCATCTTTTTGAGAGCGCTTTTTTTGTGCTTGGAGGGCTTGTTGGAAACCGGCTTCATCTATAGTAAGTCCTTGCTCTTTGGCCATGAGTAGGGTGAGGTCTAAGGGAAAACCGTAGGTATCATAGATCTCAAAGGCGACACGGCCATCTATAACGCCCTGATGGATTTTGCTGGGGTCTAAGTGGTTAAAGAGGTGTAATCCCGTAGCCAATGTTTTTAAAAAGGCATTTTCTTCTGCTTGAATAAGTTGTTGGATGTAGTTTTGCTGGGTGGTCAAATTGGGATATACGCCTTCCATTTGTCCAGCTAAAACAGGAACCAATTGGTAGATAAAAGGGGTTTGTATGGCCAAATGGCTATACCCATAGCGGATGGCTCTGCGCAAGATACGGCGGATGACGTAACCTGCTTTGGCATGGCTAGGGGCTTGCCCATCGGCAATGGCAAAGGCGACGGCGCGGAGGTGGTCTGCAATGACGCGCATGGCGACTGCAGTGGTTGCACTTTGGTGATAGCTTTTACCGGATAGCGCTTCTATTTTTTGGATGAGTGGGGTAAAGATATCGGTATCATAGTTGGAGGTTTTGCCTTGTAATACCATTGCGAGCCGTTCAAAGCCCATACCGGTATCGATGTGTTGCTGGGACAGGTCGACGAGTTTGCCGGAGGCTTGTCGGTTGTATTGCATAAATACGAGGTTCCAAATCTCTATGACTTGGGGATGGCCTGTGTTGACCAATTGGGCAGCGGGTAGTTGTTTTTGTTCGGAGGTAGGTCTAATATCCAAATGGATTTCAGAACAGGGGCCACAGGGGCCTTGTGCACCCATTTCCCAAAAATTATCTTCTTTGGCAAAGGCAAGGATATGGGATGCAGGTAGGTATTTGGCCCAAATCGCAGCGGCTTCCTGGTCTTGGGGCAAGCGATCCTCTTCATCTCCGCCAAATATGGTTACATAGATCTGTTCTTTGGGCAGGTGATAGACTTCGGTGAGGAGTTCCCATGCCCAGGAGATGGCTTCTTCTTTAAAGTAGTCTCCGAAGGACCAGTTGCCTAACATTTCAAAGAGGGTGTGGTGGTAGGTATCTACGCCTACTTCTTCGAGGTCATTGTGTTTACCGGAAACGCGCAAACAGGGTTGTGCGGTTACGACACGGGGGTGGGTAATGGGTTGGTTGCCTAAAATGATATCCTTAAAAGGATTCATACCGGCATTGACAAAGAGCAAGGAAGGATCATCTTTGTTGACAATGGGCACAGCAGGCTGGTGTTGGTGCCTTTTTTGTATAAAAAATTCAAGAAACTTTTCTCTTATATCTTTGGATTGCATGGTTTAGCGTGCTTTTCTTTATGGTAAAATAAAATCCGTGCTTGTCTAGAGGCTTGAATAGCCTCAGTATGGGCAATCGGGGTTACTATGGCATCATCGACTTCGTACCAGTGTCCATTTCGTTGTACGAAAGCAATCGCGTGGTCTGGCTTAGGACCGATTTTAGTAACAGCTGATATAAATGCAGCTAGCCTAAAGGTAGTAACCTCAGACGATGCAGCACCATGATGCATAGCTATCACCTCTGTGCCGCTTAAATCGCTATGATCGTAGGTTGCACTACCTTTACTACCAGGCCTTGTAAAGGCAATAGCTAGTTTATTGGGAAGTTCAGAATAAGTATCTTGCATGATAACCGGCTTAAAAACGCCTTGCGCATGACCTAACAAATGTTGATGCTTTAAGACAAAAGGCGTGCAATCAACGTTATTCCATTTATCTGGGTTTAACGGATAGGTTTTGTAGAGCTTATCAAGCAATCTATCATGATAGACGCACACTTCTTGATTGGCTTGATTGGCTTGAATCAATTTGCTCAGATCATTGGAACAAGGCGTCTCCATTTGAAATCCCTGATCTAAGGGTGGATAGAGCAATATAAAAGGCATAGGGACTTTTAAAGCACAGCTTTTAATCTTCCCTTCCTCTTGCCTAAAATAACGAATAGAAGGACTAACTTTAGGAAGAAAAGGGGATAAGTCATCTAATGCATCTAAAAAACGTACTGGATCACCACCATTATTGGATGGATGACTATACATTTTAGGCAAACTATCTATAAATAGCTGGATATCACTTTCCGCAATAGAGAGATGGTTGCTATGATTAATTTTTTCTATAATCGTACGCAATGGATCATTAGCAGCAGCCATAACCTCCTCCGGATAAAAAGCAGCTATAACTTGCAATGTTGCATTTATATAACAGCTGCCACCTACATTAGGGATGCCAACAGGCCTTTGATGAACTAAAAAAGGTATAGAACCCTCCGTTGAAGCAGCTGAATGAGCATCATTACGGATAGATTGAACGGGTTCAGCAATTTTATTTTGCCTACAAGCTCCAGAGGTCAATATAAACAACCCCAACAATAAAAAAAATCTATAGCTGGTGAACGCTTGATGCATAGGAGGCATAAAAGGAAAATCTATTCTAGCACAGAGATGCAAATCGATTGTTCGCATACCCCACCGCTACTAACCGCCCATAAAAATTTTGGCACACAGTAAAGGTAAGGAAACGAGCGATTATTCAGCGGAAAAAACAGAACTCACCCACTGCGCGGGCTCAAACAGTTGTTTTTCTAATCCGCTGAATAATCGCTCGTCAGACAATATACCCAGATACAAAAAAAATGGGAGCCAGCAAAAGCTAGCTCCCATTGTAGAAGATTAAAAACAGAATAGAAACTAAATATTTTACTTGATTTCTTTCTTATGATACTCTTCTCTTATTGCATCAAGGCTTGTATAATAAGGGTCAGTAAGCCCCTTTACACCAGAGAAGTGAGTTCCATAATTTACTTTCTGTTTAGGATCAAAAGGCATCTTAACAATAGGTTCCACCTCCGCTGCAATAACACCCCGAAGTGCGTTGCACTCATCTACATAAAATTGATGAACTTGTTCAAATTTAAGGTTAGAGTTAGGGTCTAGGGAACTAATTTGGTCTTCAATTTGTTCATAGCTAAGAGAAGCAGTGCGGTACTTCCGCCTTAGTTGATCATCAAACTTCTTAAAAGCGTCTAAAATTCGTCTAGTGGCTTCAGTAGGACTATAAGCACCTCCTTTAAGGACCAGAATTGCATGGTTTGACTCCATATCAATCGCACTAGTTACAGCATGTATAAGCGATCTTGCTGAACCTTCTTTCATACTAGTAAGGTATGAAGCAGCTCCTATAGTCTTAGCAAGACGAATACAGACTCGCTGTTCAAAAGTTAAATCTGACCCATTTACATCGTCGGTACCATGCAAATCTCCCAACTTTTTTATTTTTGTCAAAAGTTGGGCTGGAGTTCCAGAAGTTACTTGATTAGCTGAAAAAGCCCTAAAAATATTCTTAATCAATGATACAGACTGACTATCTTCACCTAGTGATCCAGAACCAGCCTGGGCAACAGTTTCTCCATCAGTATTCTTTTGTTCTTCCGTTGCTGCTACAGCCCCTATACCACTATTTGCTGGCTTAGCATCAGATATTCCTGATAATAAAGTTTTTTCAAGGTCATCAACATTAGGAATAACAAACAAATTACTTAGCCCAAACCTGGAGGATTCAATATGGGCACCCAAGCGATGAGCAAAGCGTTCTTCACTCGCACATGCATCTACCCAATCCTTATAGACCTTATCAATTCCAATAATCTTTACAGTATCATTTCCTGATTTTCCAGCTTCTAATTTCAAGAAATCTGTTTTTGAGGAACCACTATTTGAGGAACTACTAAAAAGCGTAAATAAAAGCTGCTTAAAGGTTATGCCCTGAGTCTTTATAGCAGCTTTTAGATTAAACTGAGAACTCTTATCAGGCTTAGTAATGGTTTCGAATATTTTGAGTGCGTCACCTGACTCTTGAATATCATCTACAGTACCCGAAACAGGTTTGAACTTTTTAGTCAATGAGGCACCAACACTGTTTTTATTAGAAATAGCGGAAACTTTAGGCATCCTAATTGTATCGTCACCATCTACTTTCCAAGCTGCTAGTATTTCACCACCCTTTTTCTTAAAAATACCACCCTCTAAAACATTTTCTTGCTTGGCACCGGGAGACTGTTCTGCATCTGTTTTAAAATTCACCCACAAATAGTCCACTGTAACGCCGTCTAATAAAGCAACAACCTCTGGGTACTTAGTACCCCTTCTACTTTCACCATGCAAAAACCTAACTAGCCTAGCTCCACTAAGCATTGCATAGCTTTTTGTTGGATTATCTAAAAATCCTTTAGTAGGGTCAAAAATTTTATCCGACTCTTCTATGAATTTATCAAGTTCGTCTACCAAAGGCTTCAAGCTATCCTGTGGCATGCAACTATTAATTTTTTCGACCATAGTCCCATAAACAGTATGAAGCTTTTTCCAGGCTTCAGCGATGTTCTGGAGAGCTAAAATAAATGCATAAGGATAGCTACTATAAACCTTTGTTTTAAGAACGTCTTTTTCTAGTCTCTCAAAAAAAGCTCTGAAATCCTTAGAATAAGCTGCCGCAATGCCAGATTTTTCATCAGAAAAAGAAGCTAATAGACCCTTAGCTTTCTCGCAGAGAGTTGTATTATCCAGATTTTTAAGATCATCCAAATTATAAACAAAAGGCTTTGCCTTACCTGCTAAGTGACTCACACCTGAGCAATCAATAAAAACTCTTTTAATTTTTTGAATTGCTTCTGCAAGATCCGAGCTAAGTTTTTGACCACCAGCCTTTCCTCCCTCATCTTTCCCAGGACTAGTACCCTCCCCCTCTGAACCATTCAAACTGTTTGCAGGATCTTCATTATTATGCTGCTCCTTGTCCTTATTAGGGCAACCACTACATAACACTACCCCAGCCAAGAGTAGACCGGATAAAGAAGGAATTTTATCTCCAATTTTTTTATAAATCATTTTACTCAATTTTATTGATTGTTAATTACTTAATTTACTTAACTGCTTTTAAAGATTAAACAATTACTAATATAACTATATTAATTACTATAATGGGCTTTTACACAAAAATAATACATATCCAAATACCATCCAAATCTACCATGCTTACCCACACCTATTTTATATGCATTTATTACACCTTATAGCAAACCCTGCTAAACAAATTTGCTACAATGATAATATAAAAAAAAATAAAATGCAACTATTTTTTTATATTTTTTCTTTTAAATAATGGGCGGTATGGTTGCCGTCTTTTTGTATCAGGGCTTCTGGGGTGCCGGTAAAAACTACTTTGCCGCCTTGCTGGCCGCCATCGGGGCCTAGGTCAATGACCCAATCTGCGCTTTTGATAACATCTATGTGGTGCTCAATGACGAGCACGCTATGGCCTTGATCGATTAGGGCGTGCATGGCTTTTAACCATTGGGCTACGTCATGCATATGCAGCCCGGTAGTGGGCTCGTCAAATATAAAGAGTATGGGGTAATCTGCCAACTCTTTTTCTAGATAATAGGCGAGTTTAAGCCGTTGTGCTTCTCCGCCGCTTAATGAGGTGGAGGATTGCCCTAATGGTAGATAGCCTAAACCGACTTTTTGCAAGGCTTTTAACTTATGGGCAATGGAGGCCTGATCGGCAAAAAAAAGCAATGCTTCGTCTACGGTCATGCTGAGTACTTGGGTGATGTTTTTGCCACAATAGGTGACATCGGCTATCTCAGCCTTAAAACGGCTGCCTTTACAGCGCTCACAGGGGAGGCAAATGTCTGCCATAAATTGCATCTCTATCTTGCACTGCCCTTCACCACGGCAAAGGGGACATTGGCCTTTCTCGGAATTAAAGGAAAAGTGACCGGCTTGATAGTGGCGGGAATGGGCGAGATCGGTTTGGGCGAAGAGGTCCCGAATGGGATCATAGATGCCTAAATAGGTGGCTGGATTGGAACGGGAGGATTTCCCTAATGGATGTTGGTGGACCAACTCTACGGCTTGAATGGCATGTATATCCCCACTTAATAGGGTGGATGAAAGGGCAGCTTGCCCTAAAATAGAGGAGGGCTTGGTGAGGTGCTGGACCAAAGCGGGATAAAGGATTTCTTTGATTAAAGTGGATTTGCCTGACCCACTTACGCCTGTCACAACGGTTAATACGTTGAGGGGAATGGAAACGGAGACTTGATGGAGGTTGTGGAGGCTCGCTTCTTGAATCAGCAAATGGTTGCGCCAAGGACGTCTGCAGCTGGGCAGGGGAATGGAGGCGCTGCCATTGAGGTATTGTGCGGTATGGGTGGTGGCTTGCATCAATGCTGGAAAGGTGCCCTGAAAGACCAAGTTGCCGCCACCAGCGCCTGCCTCGGGGCCTATCTCGATAAGGGAGTCGGCAGCACGCATCACCAAGGCTTCATGCTCTACGACAATAACGGTATTGCCTTGCTTTTTTAAGTCTACCAGCAACTGCACAAGCTGATGGGTGTCACGGGGATGAAGCCCAATAGTGGGTTCATCTAATATATAGATGGTACCAAAAAGGGGGCTGCCCAATGCAGTGGCTAGTTTAATGCGTTGGTGCTCGCCGCCAGATAGGGTGGCAATGGGCCTGCTAAGGGTTAAATAGCCTAACCCAACCTGAACCAAATAACGCAGCCGATTTTTAATTTCTACAACGACTCTTTGGGCAATAGCGGCCTGACGGTCGGTCAGGGATAACTGATCAAAAAAGGGGATTAAGTCGTGAATGGGCTTCAACAATAAATCGACTATGGAATGGTTGTCGATTTTAACATAATGGGCATCTGGCCGGACCCGACTGCCGTGGCAATCTGGACATATGGTTTTACCTCGGTAACGGGCAAGTAAAACGCGGTAGTGTATTTTATCGGTTTGGGTGGCGCAAAAGTTAAAAAAGCGATGAATACCGATAAAGTCGCCACTGCCTTCCCATAAGAGTTTTTGTTGGTCGGGGGTTAAATGGCCATAAGGGGTATAAATGGGAAAATGAAGGGCTTCATGGGCCGCCAAAAGGGGAACCAGCCACTTACACATGGTGGGGCCATTCCAGGGGGCTATGGCACCATCCACGAGGGAAAGGGCGGGGTCGGGTATTACTTTATTGGGGTCTATGCCCATCAGCTGGCCTAGGCCTGAACAGGCTTTACAGGCACCATGGGGGGTATTGAAATTAAAAAAGGAAAGGGTAGGTAAGGCAAATGAGCGGCCATCTAACTCAAAGCGATCTGAAAATGAGCGTTGGCCTATGCCAACCAACTCTACTACGGCATGGCCCATCCCTTCAAAAAAGGCTACTTGCACAGAATCTGCTATTCTATATTGGTTGTCTTGGTCTTCTTTTTTGACTACAATGCGGTCTACTAAGCCATAAATGGGCTGGTCTAATGCCAATAGGGCGGTGCCGGCCAATAGTTCTTCTATATACAAGAGGGTGCCGCCTTGCATGACTCTGGTAAATCCTTTGCCTTGCTCCACTTTTAACTTCTGTGCCCATGTGGCTTGGTCACCTACTGCCATAGGGTAAAGGATCAATGCCTTTGTACCATCGGGCTGCTGCTGAATGTAATCGACGACGTCAGAGACGCTATCTTTTTTTACTTTTTGTCCGCTTATGGGGGAATAGGTTGTGCCGATACGGGCATAGAGCAGATACAGGTAGTCACAAAGCTCGGTAAGGGTGCCTACGGTAGAACGGGGGTTTTTATTGGAAACATTTTGCTGAATGGCAATAGCTGGAGAAAGACCTTGAATCGCATCGACGGCAGGCTTGTCCATTTTGCCTAGAAACTGCCGCGCATAGGCGCTGACACTCTCTATATACATGCGCTGGGCTTCTACAAAAAGGGTGTCTAAAACCAAAGAGGATTTTCCAGAACCAGATAACCCTGTAACGACTACGAGTTGGCCACGTGGAATGGCTACACTTATATTTTTAAGGTTGTGCATTTTAGCACCCCTTATGATAATAAAATCTTTTGGACTGAGTTGGTCTAAGTCTGATAAATGAGGATGCATGAATCGGTACTATTTTTTAAGTGCATCTCTTATTTCCATCAAAAGCTTTTCAGTAGGTGTAGGCCCTTGTGGTGCTTCTTCTGATTTTTCTTCTGATTTTTGCAATTTATGAATAACGCGTATTAAGAAAAATGTAGCCAAACTAATGACCAAAAAGTTTAAAATGGCAGCAAGAAAACGGCCAATTTTAATACCAGGACCAATGACGATCGATTCCCAATTGCAATTGATAACCAATAGGGGATTGATCATAGGCATAAACAAATCTTCTACGGCAGAAGCAACAATCTTACCAAATGCAGCACCCATAATAATCCCTACAGATAGATCTACTACATTGCCTCTAATGGCAAATTTCTTAAATTCTTGTATAAAACTCATGACACGATTGTATTAAATGGTTATTTTTGTTAAAACGACTGGCTTGAAATATAATGGTATCGAACGATAGATACAAGATGGCAGCCCTACGGCTACTCAACCGTTAACTATACAGAGATGAACGCAATTGCAATAGAAAATTAAAGTTCACCCAATTGCACCAACTTAAGGTACGAATAGCCACCGATATTTACTGTGTACCAAATTCATTTATCGAGGGCCGCAAGCGAGGGGAGAAAGGTATACATGCCTTGTTGTTTAAAAAAGATTGTAGGATAATGGCCGCACTTACTTTATCTATATTGCCTTTATGGGCCCTATCTTTTTTAGAATAGCCTGCTTGGTAGAGCCCTTGCATGGCCAACTTAGAGGTAAATCGTTCATCTTGGTAATAAAGGCTTTGTGCTGGAAAGGTGGCTTTTAATTGGGCACCAAGCGCTTCTACCACCCTACTCATTTTAGAAGGGGCGCCATCCAAACCTTTGGGCATGCCCATTACAAAGGCGACCACACTTTCTTTTTGGAGATAATCCTTCAAAAAAAGGAATAAAGTAGGCGTAGCAACGGTCGTCAAAGGGGTGGCAATAATTTGTAAAGGATCCGTTACAGCTATACCAACCCGCTTGAGCCCATAATCTATGGCGAGCATTCTACCTGGTTTTTGTTCCATCTACTATGACCTAAATCTGAATGTAAAAAAGCAATATTATTGGTACTACCAACAAAATAGGCAATGCTAGGTTCTATTATTTCATCTGTAAACAGATCATAATTTATAGACATTACCTTTTAATTTATTTAAATATTACTAGTTTACTAAAAAGTATAGTGTATAAAAATTCCCAAATAAAAGGATATGGAGGATACAAAAGAAGATAAAGCATTAAAAAACGTGGCGCAACAAGAAGGAACAAGTGTGCAAATACCAGAATGCTTCTGGTTATTTTCAGGAAGCATGCCGCTAAACTTAGCCGAACGGTTTGATCTGCTCCACTATACACTTCGCTGCTGCTTCAGCAGCATTTTGTTGGCCCAATAGTTGGCGGATCACCTGATAGGCTACTTTTTGTTTGGTACAACCCTCACCGGATAAAAGATCGGTCAAAGTGGCAGAAAGCTTTTCACGGGTGAGTTGATACTGAATGAGTTCTGGAACAACGGGTTGGTCTACCAAAAGGTTGACCAAAGAGATGTATTGTACCGTAACCACACTTTTGTAGAAAAAGTAAGCCAGTGGATGGGTTTTATAGACCACTACTTGTGGCAAATTGAATAAAGCAGCTTCTAAACTAGCGGTTCCAGAAGCAATAATAGCTGCTTGCGCAACCGCCATTAGGTCATAGGTTTGGTCATAGACTACCTGAACGGTAGGTGGGCATAACGCCCTATACAAGCTGCTGGGCATAGCACGCAGTCCAGCTACTACAAACTGATAGGTTGGATCTACTTGGGCAACCATTATAGGCAATATACGGCGGATTTCATCCAATCTACTACCGGGTAGTAAAGCAATAATAGGCCGCTTATCAAGCTTATGGTCTGCTATAAAAGAGGGATTGATGCAATGATCCGCTACCTTTTGAACCAAAGGATTGCCTACATAATCAATAGCATGGTAACCCTGCGCCTGATAATAGGCAGCTTCAAAGGGTAAAATAGACCACACGCGGTCTACATCGCGTTTGATCTTTTCGATTCTTCTTGGACCATGTGCCCAGATCTTGGGTGGTATATAGTAGAATACGCGAAAGCCATTGCGCTTGGCAAAAGCAGCTATCCGCATATTGAAACCACTGGAATCGATTAAAATGACTAGATCCGGCCGATAGTCGATTAAACTTTTTTGGCAAAACTTGAGCAACTGCCATAGGGCACACCACTTTTTTAAAAAATCTAGCCCCATATAGGCCATTTTTAAGCCATCTACCCTACAGGGCTTGCCGATCGCTTTGGACATAGCCACGCCCCCGCAAGACCAAAAGTCAGCATGGGGATCTCTCTTTTTGATTGCACCAATCAAATCAGCTCCATGCATATCGCCAGAATGCTCGCCAGCAATGATATAATAACGCATCTTGGTTTCCTTTTTTAAATACTAGATCAACCACTCCTACCCAATAGACCCAATGAGGGATACCGCTATACTAGGAAATAAAAGTAAAAAAATCTAATTTTAAGATCTTAAATGCTTGGTTTATAAGCCTGTTGTATAAACAAAAACTAAAATATTCATCCTTTGAAATTTCTTATTAGCTTACCTTTCTTGCTGTGGCTTGCGCCATTGGTTGCATTGCAGGCTACCAACCAATCCTTTTGGCGCCACATTCAACTAGAGGGTGCCTTTGGTCTAAAAGCGGATAGATATAAAGTGCATATTAATGGCATGCATCCTGGGAGGAAGGATGGTGAAATGCAAGTGCATGGCGAACACCGAGATAGAACGGCCATAGGCGCCTACCGCATACGTTGGCATCATGCACCTTCTATTCATTTTCCAAGGGATAAAGATAAAGATGACCTCAAACCAAGTAGTTATAATCCTAAAAATATTTTTGGTTTCACCGGAAATGGCATGACCTTTTTTGGACAACTTTTGGCAACCGTCGACTGGAAAAGATTACGAATCGGTACTGGTGCAGCAATAAGGTGTTCTTTTTTAGAAAAGATGGTTGGCGAATGGGTCAATAATGACGCATCGGATAAAGAAGAGGATTTCGAATATACAGCACTAAACTATACACCTGAGCGCGCTTATTACTTTACCTGGAGTCCGTTGCTGCGAGTCGGTTTTAAGCTAATTGAAAATCAAAGTTATAGTTTATTAACAGATGGTACTTGGGCACCTTGTATCTATAACTTTTCCGAATTGGGTAAGCACTATTATTGGATCTATGGACGTAATTTTGACTTAGGGGTTACATGGGAAAAACAGCTTGCACATTACATAAATGGAAGCCTGCGCGTGGCTTATGCTCTTTGTTTAAACAATGAGCTTGCGGAGCCGGAGATCCCATCGAGCGTGGATGAGCTGATTAGTACTGTAAGCCATTATACAGCTGGTATAAGTGCTCAAGTGGGAATCAGTATACGCATACCAGGGCTGAGTAGATGTCCTATAGCGGAATGCGCTACCAAGATAGACCATACACATGGCGGCAAATATTATAGAGGAGATGGAATTTTTACCGATTTATGGTAATACAACCCTATGGCTACAAGGCTAAAATATGAAATGGTAGATAGACAAAAAAAACTTTTTTTATTAGATGGCATGTCGCTTATCTACAGGGCACATTTTGCGCTTGAAAAGACAGCTGCCACTACCACACAGGGAATGAAAACAGGAGCGATACTAGGCTTTGTGAATACGCTCGTAGAGGTGCTACACAAAGAAAAACCTACCCACCTTATCGTCGCTTTTGATGGCAAAGAAAAAACCTTTCGGCATAGGCTGTTTCCAGCTTATAAATCGCACCGACCGGCACAACCAGAAGCTATCTCTATAGCAATACCTTATATCAAAGCGATCTTAGATGGGTTTGGTATTCTATCTGTAACCCATCAGAGCTATGAAGCAGATGACTTACTGGGTACGTTGGCCAACCAGGCAAAGAGCATGGAATGTACAACCTATATTATGTCTACAGATAAAGACTTGGCCCAGATGGTGCAAGATGGTATTTACCTCTATAAACCGAGTAGCCATGGCCAAAAAGCGACCATACTGGGTGAAAAGGAAATCGTAGCACAATGGGAAATCGCTAGGCCAGAACAAATAAAGGATATTTTAGCACTAGAGGGAGATCCTTCTGATTTTATTCCAGGTATTCCCTCCATTGGCAAAAAAACGGCTCGGAAACTTATAAAAGAATTTGACAATCTAGAAAATCTATTGGCACATAGCGATCAACTCAAGGGTACACTAAAGAAAAACCTAAAGGCATATGCAGCACAAGGTATGCTTTCAAAAAGGCTAGCTACCATTCACACAGATGTACCGATTGCACTCGATTTAGAAAAATGCCATTACCAAGGGCCAAATAGGGACAAATTGGAACCACTCTTTACCTTGCTGGAGTTTAAGCAACTGAGCCAACGCTTGTTTGGCAGAACAGGCGAATTGTTCGCATAATCAAGAGTGAGGGAGGTTTTGTTCCTCTTATTAAATTTTATATCATTGTAAGGTCTTATTCCTAGTTGTTTGGAATAGGGAAAGATGCAGGCGCTGCATCATGTATTCAAAACAGAACCTACGCTTATGTTAAAGCAGCAAAACAATTTTGTGCAACGTTTTTTTTCGATTGTCTTTTTTACGCCTGTTATTATTTTTGCCATTTTTTGGTCTGCCTGGACCTATTTTTTGCTTTTCTTTTATGTGGTGATGCTGGCCATGTTAGAGTTTTACAAATTGCTGAAACAAGCCAATGTGTCCCCTATGCGGGGCTATGGCATTTGGCTAGGGCTGCTGTTGTATACCATCATATTTGCCTATTATCTTCAAGATAATTTTTCACCCATATTAGGCTATGGTGCTATTCCATTCACTATATTTATATATATAGCGGCGCTATATAGCCGAAAGGCTTCTAACCCTTTTTTAGATATTGCAGCTACTTTTTTAGGCATTTTATATATTGCCATTCCTTGTGGGATGCTGCATTACCTAGCCTTTTTTAAGGGCATCTATTCGAGCCAATTGATATTGGGTTTACTGGCCATTGTTTGGAGCCAAGATACCGGAGCCTACTTAGTAGGCTCAACGATAGGCAGAGCTAAGTTTTTCAAACGAATCTCTCCTCAAAAAACATGGGAAGGCTTTTGGGGAGGTGCTTTATTTGCCATTATGGCAGGTTATGGGATCGCCTATTTTTTTAATATTTTACCACTATGGCAGTGGCTTTCCATTTCAGTGATTACCATTTTTACAGGCACCTACGGAGATTTAGTTGCCTCATTGCTTAAAAGAAGTGTAGATGTAAAAAACGCTAGCGAAATGATTCCAGGCCATGGAGGCCTCTTAGACAGGGTTGATAGCCTATTGTTAACCATCCCTGCCGTAGTTGCATTTTTAAAAATAGCTTTACTATATCAGTAAACAAAGTCCAAAACCATAAAAATGCTAGACTACTGGATGGTTTATAACGCTACTATGGCGCTAGGTTTTAATTTTTCAAGTAATGAAAATACATAAAGAAGGAAAAGAAATTTTATTGTGGACACCTATTCTCCTATTGCTTATTTACTATGGCATGCATAAAAAAGTGGCGCTTAGCTACCATCAATCCATAGGGTTTGCAGTAGTAAGTGCTGCTTTGTACTTTTGGTTAATCTATTTTTTTAGAGATCCATACCGCATCATCCATACCCAAGATCAATATATATTAGGGCCAGCAGATGGTAAAGTCATTAGCATTCAGGAAGTATATGAAGAGGAATATCTACAAGAAACACGCATCAAAATTAGCATATTTATGTCTCCTTTTAATGTACATGTGAATCGATTTCCTATGTCTGGCAAGATTGTTTTCTTTAAATACCACCCGGGAAAGTACTTGGTGGCCTTTCATCCCAAAGCGAGTACGCATAATGAAAGAACCTCTATTGTCATTGAAAATGAGAATGGTCAACAAATTCTTTTTAGGCAAATAGCTGGTTTTATGGCACGCCGTATCAAGTTTTATTTTAAAGAGGGTGAAGAAGTGCAACAGGGTGAAAAGTGTGGTTTTATTAAATTTGGTTCAAGGGCAGAGGTTTACTTGCCCGTAGATGCAGCCATTCAAGTAGCAGTAGGAGACAAAATAAAAGGAGGCATTACAGTTTTGGCCAAAATATAGCTTAGCCCTATGGGTTACCATTTTTTTATATAGAATATATGGCGGTACATGTGCGCTTTGCCCCTAGCCCAACGGGTGCATTGCATATTGGTAGTGTAAGAACAATTCTTTACAACTATCTTTTGGCCCAAAAAGAGGGGGGGCGCTTTATATTGCGCATTGAAGACACCGATCAAAAGCGTTTGGTGGCTAGTGCGGAATCTTACCTTTTAGAAAGCTTGCGCTGGCTAGGGATTGTACCAGATGAAGGCCCGGAACAAGGAGGGACATTTGGCCCCTACAAACAATCTGAACGGCTTGGCATCTACCAAACCTATATACAACACCTCTTGGAGAGCGGACATGCCTATTATGCATTTGACACCCCAGGAGAGATCGAAGCAATGCGGGAGCGGCTTAAAGCGGCAAAGGTAGCCAATCCACAATACAATGCAATCAGCCGTGAATGGATGCGCAATGGGCTTACCATGCCTGCAGAACAGGTAGCGGAATGGATCGCAGCGGGTAAACCTTATGTGATTCGATTAAAAATGGCCCATAAGGGGTTAATACGCTTTCAAGATGGGGTTCGGGGCTGGGTAAAAGTAGACGCTTCGGTCTTGGATGATAAGGTATTGATGAAATCAGATGGTTGGCCTACCTACCACTTTGCTAGTATAGTGGATGACCACCTGATGCAAATTACCCATGTGATCCGTGGTGAAGAGTGGCTCCCCTCCACACCGATTCATATATGGCTATATGGTTGTTTAGGTTGGGCCGATGAAATCCCCCAATTTATACATCTGCCGCTTCTATTATCACCCAATGGCAGCGGGAAGTTAAGCAAACGCCATGCGGATCAATATGGCTTCCCTGCATTCCCTATCGCTTGGAATCGCCCAGATCTTAGGGTTGAAAAAGCCTTTAGAGAAGCAGGCTATTTGCCAGAAGCATTGTTGAACTTTTTGGCTTTATTGGGCTGGAACCCAGGCACTAACCAAGAGGTGTTTACCAAAGAGGCTTTAATAGAGGCTTTTTCCCTGGAACGACTAGGTAAGTCAGGGGTTAAGTTTGATATCGCTAAAGCGAAATGGTTTAACCAACAACATATTAAAATACAAGGACCCACTGCTTGGGCGAGCTACTTTAGCACAGAAGCAATAAAAGAAAATATAACCTGCCGTCAGGAAGATGCAATAGCCATTTGCAACTTGGTAAAGGATAGAATTACTTTTCCAAAGGATTTCTGGCAAGAAGGTAGGTTTTTCTTTTTTGATCCTGTTGATTATGACGCTGAACTGATCAAGCAAAGATGGAATACCCAAACCAAAGAGGGTATGGTGGCTTTTAGCAAAAGCATTGCTACGCTCATAGAATGGAAGGGGGAGACGATCAAACCGTTGGTGCAAGCTGTTCCTGCTATCATGCCCCTTTTGCGTATGGCCCTTACAGGCCGTAAGGCGGGTCCGGATCTTATAGACATTATAGTCCTACTGGGTAGAGATAAGACGCATAAAAGAATAGATGCTTTTTTAGAAAAATTAGGATAGATTATCCTAATTGCTCTTGATAAGGAATTTTTTAGTTACTTATATCTTGATAAAAAGGATGATGCTCACCACTTTTTTCTTGATAAAAAAGTGGACAAAAAATCAAGCCCTCGGTAAAAAGTTTCGGACCCCATTCCTTACAGATGGAAAAATAGAAAGCGCCCGCTGCGCGGGCTTCAGAGGAAGCTGTTTTTCCTAATCATCTGTAAGGAATGGGATCTATTTCGAAACTTTTTACAGGGGCGTTTTACTACATGACCTATGAACAAAGGAAGGTTTTTTGCATTTCTCTGGTAGATCGGCGGTCAGCAGCGGTGGAGTATACGAATTAAATGTTCCCATAACATTATGAAAAAATTACCGATTGGTGTTGATAACTTTCATAAGTTAGCATCTAACGATTACCTATTTTGTGATAAGACAGCGATGATTGCTGATTTCCTAAAAAGCGGCGCAGAAGTTACACTCACTACCCGCCCCCGCCGTTGGGGTAAGACGCTCAATATGTCTATGCTACACCATTTTTTTGCCTCAGAGGTGAATGGGGTACCTACAGAAGGTTTATTTGATGACCTAGTAATTGGCAAACTAGAAGATGGTAGATACATTAAGGAACATCAAGGTAAGCATCCGGTTATTATGATCAGCTTTAAAGATGTGAATGCAGATAACTTTGAGGGAGCTTACAATGCAGTGTATGAATTGATAACGACTGTTTATGAATCCTATACTTATTTATTTGATAGCGATAAGGTTAATAAAATACAGCTAAAAAAACTTTATAGAATTGTAAATAAACAGGCTAATCAACAAGAATTAGAATCATCTCTAAAGCTGCTTAGTCAATGCCTCTATCAACACCATGGGCAGAAAATCTATATCCTCATAGATGAATATGATACGCCCTTAAACAAAGCTTATGGCAATAAGGCATACTTGGATGCTATGGTATCATTTATGCGCAACCTATTTAGCGCTGCTTTAAAAGGCAATACTGCCCTAGAAAGGGGGATATTAACGGGCATATTGCGTATTTCTAAAGATAGTATGCTTTCTGGGTTGAATAACCTAGAAACGTATACTGTTTTAGACGAAGAATATAGTGCTTACTTTGGCTTTAGTGAAGCAGAAGTTTCCTCTTTATTTCAAGAACAATCTCTTAGTACTTCTATAGAAGAGGTAAGAGATTGGTACAATGGATATAAAATAGGGAACTTGGTTAGGTATAATCCTTGGTCTATTATTTCTTGCATCAATAAATCGGGCCATTTTGATGTCTACTGGGTCAATACGGGTAATAATAACTTAATAGAACACAAGGTACTTACTGCGCATGCTGATATAAAAGAACAGTTCGAACAGTTGATGCGCGGGGAGACCTTAACGATATCCATCAACAAACATCTTGCTTTTGATATCTTAGATAAAGACGATACCTCTTTTTGGAGCCTTTTATTGTTTGCTGGTTACTTGACCTTTGAAACAAGTAGTTTAAGTGCCTATACTACACTGTATGATTGTAGCGTCAAGGTTCCTAATTATGAAATATGGCGCCTCTATAGCACATTTTTTCAAGAGTGGTTTGTTAATCAGTTTGAGCGCAAGCGTCAATATGATGCTTTTGTAAAACATTTGATAGCTGGTGAGGTTGCTTCTTTTGTCGAACAACTTAGCGAATTTTTACGCCGCAGTGTGAGCTATTTTGATGCCAAAAAAAATAACAAATCAGAGGGGTTTTACCATGGATTTGTCTTAGGGATGTTATCAAGCTTGGGTATAACCCATTATATACGTTCCAATCGAGAAAGCGGTTTAGGTCGTTATGATCTTTTATTAATACCTAAAAAAGAAGGCACAAAGGCGTTGCTGTTAGAATTTAAGCAGGTTCGGAAAGAAGAAAAACTGGAAAATGCCTCTAAACTTGCATTAGATCAAATACAAACACAATCCTATCATACCGAACTATTGCAATATCCTCATGTAAAAGAGGTAGTAGAATGCGGTATTGCTTTTTCTGGAAAGGAAGTGCTAGCTGCTTATGCAACTTATGATTTAGTGCGTAAACAGTCTGGATCAGTTCGTTTAACAGGTAAATATCGCTCAAACCCGTGCCTTTGCAGCAGCTAACTTTGCAATAGGTACTCTATATGGAGAACAAGATATATAGTCTAAGCCTATTGATTCGAAAAATTGGATAGAAGATGGATCGCCGCCATGTTCGCCACAAATGCCTATTTTTAAATTTGGATGGGCGGATCTGCCTCGTGTTACCGCTATTTGGATCAATGCGCCAACGCCTTCTTGGTCAAGTGTAACAAAAGGGTCTGCTTTAAGCAAGCCTTTTGCGCGGTAAACATCTAGAAACTTTGCGCCATCATCCCGTGAAATACCAAGAGTAGTTTGGGTCAAATCATTGGTTCCTATGCTAAAAAAGTCAACGAGCGGTGCAAGGGTTGCGGCTTGTAAGGCGGCCCTTGGTAGTTCTATCATTATGCCCACTTTATATTGGATTTGAGGAGCTATTTTTTGGTGCAGCTCTTCTATGATCTTTTTCAGAAAAATGACCTCTTGGGCATCAAAGATAAGGGGCAACATAATTTCTAACGCCACCTGCTTAACCTCTAATGCGGCCTCAAATAAGGCTTGAAGCTGCATCTTATAAATTTCTGGAAAGGTGATGGCCAATCTGGCACCCCGATGGCCCAACATCGGATTCACCTCACAAAGCTGCGCAATACGCTTTTCTACTTCAGCAAGCGGACGCTCTATTTGTACTACCAAATCAGCCACCTCTTTTGGATGGCTTGGTAAAAATTCATGCAAAGGAGGGTCCAATAACCTTACGGTAATCGGCAGCCCATTTAAGACTTGAAAAAGTGCTTTGAAATCTATTTTTTGTACTGCCATCAATTCGGCTAAAAGGTCGACGCGTGATGCGGTAGCACTTGTTAAAATCATCTTTCTAAACATGCGCATGCGATCGGGGCTAAAAAACATATGCTCTGTTCTACAAAGACCTATGCCCGAGATGCCAAAGGATAAGGCAACTGCTGCATCTTGAACGGTTTCTGCATTGGCCCTTACAGCCATTCTTTTGGTTTGATCTGCTAATGCCATACAGGTTAGAAACTCGGGCAAAGGCTTTTGCCTAATCGTGGCCACTTTTCCGCTGATCACTTGCCCGGTGGTTCCATCAATGGTGAGGTAACTCCCCATTGGAATTTTTTTCTGACCAATTACAAGGCATTGGTTTGGGAGATCTATGGTAACCGCATGTGCACCACATATACAAGGTTTGCCCATACCCCTTGCTACTACAGCCGCATGTGCCGTCATCCCGCCTTTGGTGGTTAAAATACCTGCAGCCATCGCCATACTACCGATGTCATCAGGGCTGGTTTCTTCCCTAACCAATAGGACCTGCTCCTTTTTCGAAATGGCTTCTACTGCTTCTGGTGAAAAGGCAATCAAACCAGAAGCCACACCTGGTGCAGCAGGAAGCCCTTGGGTTAATACTTCTATGGTTTGGTTTGGATCCAACGTAGGATGCAGCAGCCGCTCTAGATCACTATAATCTATCCTTTTTAAAACTTCCTGCCCATCTATCTTGCCTTCTTGCATCATATCAATGGCAATTTTAACCGCAGCGCTAGCACTGCGTTTGCCATTTCTGGTTTGCAACAGCCATAATCTGCCTTGCTCAACGGTATACTCAATATCTTGCATATCACCAAAATGGTCTTCTAATGCGCTGGCTAAGTGGCTGAGTTGGCTAAAAATAATAGGATATTTTTCTTCCAAGGAGTCCTCTTTAGCTTGAATCAGCTCTCTACCCTGTTTGGTGATCTGCTGAGGGGTAACCAAACCCGAAACCAGTTCTTCGCCTTGGGCATTGATTAAATATTCACCAAATAAGGTAGGCGCGCCAGTGGATGGATTTCTGGTAAATAAAACTCCGGTTAGGCTATCTGCTCCCCTATTGCCAAATACCATAGACTGAATGGTAACCGCTGTGCCTTCTTGATCATCTATCTGGTTAAGCCGCCGATAGGTAACCGCCCTTGGGCTGTTCCAAGATGCAAAAATGGCTGCTATGCTGTTTTTAAGTTGTTTAAAAACATCTTGAGGATAGGTGGTACCAGTATGTGTGAAGATGATTTGTTTATAGCGGTCTATAACGGTATGCAATGCGCCAAGACTTAATCCTGCCCCAAGGGGTATATTTTCTTGCCTTTTGATCGCCTCTATTGCTTCTACAAATAGATGGTGGTCTATGCCCATAATGACGCTACCATACATTTCTATAAAACGGCGGTAGCCATCATAAGCAAATCTAAAATCATTGGTGGCATGGCCCAATAGCTCCGTAGTAGCATCGTTTAAACCGAGATTCAATAGGGTATCCATCATACCCGGCATGGAAGCCTTAGCACCAGAACGCACCGATAACAGCAGCGGAAAGGGACCACCTCCAAAATGCTTTCCTGTAGCCTTTTCAAGTAGTTGAAGCTCTGCAACCACTTGATCCCAAATTTCTTGAGCAAGCCTTTCTCCTTTTTCATAATAGTTTCTACACCCCTCCGTTATAATGGTAAAGCCTGGTGGAATGGGAAAACCTAAAGCAGACATCTGTGCCAATCCGTACCCCTTGCTGCCCAATGTAGATGGATCACACTTAGCCTCGATTGCTAATTCACCACAAAGCGCTTTCGAAAGAGGTTCATTGGTATAATCGTAACCAAACCGATGCAACCAATTTTTGGTTTGCTTTTTATTCAACATGTTCTATTGTAAATATTTTGTATGAAAAGCTGTTTTCAGGCTACTACGGTCTCAGTAGATCTATTTTGTAACTTTTTCCGTTGTGCTGCAATGACATCATCTTCAATTTTTTCAAACAATACGATAGGAGGCGCCAACGGATCACCTGCTTGTACCAGATTGGTAGACCCCCAACTGGTTTCTTGTAGCCCCAACATATGGGCCATTTTCTCACTGGTTGTAGGTAAAAAAGGCTTGATCAGTAGTGCTACAGTAGCGATGAGCTGCAGGGTGATATGCAACACCGTTCCCGCTTCCTCTAGGTTGCTTTTAACCAAATGCCATGGGCGCTGATCGGTTAGATACTTATTGCCCAATGCAGCATAACCCATAGCCAATTGGAGTGCTTCTTTAAATTTAAACGCTTCTATGGCATTGCCAACTTCTGTAAAAGCATCCTCTAATCTAGCGAGCAAAGCTTGGTCTGCTGCACTAGGCGCGATACTAGGCGGCACGCATCCACCAAAATAGCGATGGACCAAACTGAAGGTTCTATGTACCAAGTTGCCAAGGTTGGCAACTAGCTCACGATTGTTTTTATCTTGGAAGTCTTGCCAAGTAAAATCACTGTCTTTGTTTTCTGGGGCAATGGTACAGAGTACATAACGCAATACATCTGCTTTACCTGGAAAATCTGCCAAGTAATCATGGAGCCAAACCGCATGGTTCCGGGAGGTGGAAATTTTTTTGCCTTCTAGGTTTAAAAATTCATTGGCTGGAACCTGCTGGGGCAAAATAAAGTTGCCATGGGCTTTAAGCATAATAGGAAAAATAATACAATGGAATACAATATTGTCTTTTCCAAGAAAATGAACCAACCTGGTATCAGGATCTTGCCAAAAAGGTGCCCAGTCTATCTGTTGTGTTTTGGCCCACTCTTTGGTTGCACTAATATAGCCAATGGGCGCATCGAACCAAACATAAAGCACCTTTCCCGTCGCTTCAGACAGCGGAACAGGAATGCCCCAAGCCAAATCACGGGTTACGGCACGTGGTTGCAGCCCTTGCTCTAGCCAGCCTTTGCACTGGCCATATACATTGGTTTTAAAATCTTTATGTTCTTCTAAAATCCATTTTTTAAGCCAGTTCTCATATTTATTTAAAGGTAGATACCAATGCTTGGTAGACCTGAAAATAGGTTTTGCCCCACTAATGGCAGAAACAGGGTCAATCAATTCTTTTGGACCCAATGTGCGGCCACACGCTTCACATTGGTCGCCGTAGGCATCGGGATGGTTGCAACTGGGGCAACGCCCTTTGATATAACGATCAGATAAAAATTGGTTGCAAACAGGGTCGTAATATTGTTCTGTTTCATAGACCTCAAATATGCCTTTTTCGTGTAATGTCTTAAAAAAGTTAGCTGCCGTCTCATAATGGGTAGGTGAAGAAGTGCGTGCAAAGATATCAAAACTAATATCCAGCCCCTGGAGGGATTCTTTAATAAGGGTGTGGTATTTATCCACTACCTTTTGCGGCGTACTGCCCTCTTGTTGAGCACGAATCACTACCGGCACGCCATGTTCATCAGAACCAGTGATAAAGACTACGGTAGCTTTTTTTTGCCGTAAATAACGGACATAGATGTCAGCAGGAAGATAGGCCCCCGCCACATGGCCTAAGTGGATGGGTCCATTTGCATAAGGAAGTGCAGCAGTAACCGTATATCGTTTTGGATGCGCCATTTGTGTAATCAATAAGGAATTTATATGCTACTCATCAATAGGATGATACGCCTACCACTTTTTGCTTGATCAAAAAGTGGACAAAAAATCAAGCCCTGTGTAAAAAGTTGCTGAAAGCATACCTTACAGCTGGAAAAACAGGAGCCACCCTACAAAGCCCTCACTGCAACTGTTTTTCTTTTCATCTGTAAGCTGCACTTTCTGATCGCAGCTTTTTACAAGGGCGATCTTTTTCGTAATAGAGAAAGTAAGCAGTGCAATTTCTGCATTATTTATTTTATTTCCAAGCTGCTGCCAAAACCATCTTGATCAGTTAGTTGGCATTTGGGGTTTGCAATTTGATGCGTAATGCCTCGAGCTCATCTTGAGGCATATTGGGGCCGACGCCTAATTTCTTGAGGTTATCGCGAATCGCTTTTCTGATTTTGGCCATTTTAGGGTATTGACAAAATAGTAGGACCTTATCCCCTAATAGGCTAATGCCTGGTTCCGGGCGTTCGTCAAGAAGAACAAAATAGGCAAAAGTATCAGCGGCATCTTCTTCGACAGATTTTGTTGAATACCGCCTGACAAATACACCGTTTTGTAAAAGTTCTCCTTTACGTTTAGAGAGAAGTTCTTGTATTCGTTGATAATTAGTTTCATATCCCTCAGCAATATCTTCCTGGTTACGTTCAGGGTCCAACAAACCGTATGATTCATCATGAGCATAATATAGGAGATTGATTTGTTTAATAATTGATTCATCTTTATAGAAGGGTCCGCCCCTTACACAATATCGTTGATCTTGATTCATTGTCAAATAATGACCGAATTCATGGAGCATTGTAAAAACGATACGGGGGTAGTCTAGTATTTCACGAAAATAACAAAATTTTATATCAAATAAGTTAAATGCCATTTCCAATTCGAAGATCTTTAGATTATTCCAGTTTTTAGGACCCATACGGGCCAATTCAGAACTATCTCCTCGATCGAATATTCTAACATATTGAATCCCTTTCCTGTATTCCCGGGGGATGAGTTCTGCAAAGAAGTTGTAGTATTGTTGATGTTTATTCCGATTCGTTCTTTCTTCTTCCCATAACTTAGGATCAAATTTAGAATCCGGGTCAGGTTTAAATAAACGATGAAGGCGAAGCTGATCATTCTTGTCAATTTTATAACTTACTATTACATCACTATTAGTACATTTAATGTTGTTTTGGACAAAATTGTTTTTAACACTAGATTTTGTATCAGAATTATTAAATATTTTAATTTTTTTAAAAACTGAAAACATCATATTAGGGCCAGGCTTATTGCATCCTATTAATATTAGACTACATAGACCCAATAAACTAGTAATCACTATTTTATCATTTATTTTATTATCATTATCCTTTGTCAAGGCACATCTGCAATACCTCTTGAGCAGCCATTTCCAGTGCCTCTACTATATCGCTATCTAAGTATCTCTTTGCCAAACAAATATCTACGGTAAGGGTCTCCTTTGCCATATCTATTACCTGCACCTTATGGACATAACCATAGGCATGGCGCAAGTCATAGAGCCGTTCGGCCAATTTAATACAAAGCACAAAAAGTTGATCTTGGTTAACCACCTTATTGCGCTGATTATCCACATAAAGCCCAGATGGCTCTATCTCTGGGCGCTCTTCTATAGATACAATAGATTGTACAAAAGAAAAAATATCTAAGCTATAATTAGCCTTAATATATGAAAGAGGCAAGTCGGTATACACAACTAAATCATACAACAAAGCAGCACAGATTGGTTCGGGAACGTAGGCTACCCAGTCTGCTACCAACCGCGCAATGCCTACCGCACGAACATAGAACAATTCCCCTGATGCATGCCGCCTAAAAGCATAACAACGCCTCAGCAACAAAAATATTTCATCCATCACACTGATACGCATATCACACATTTTGCAAACATAGTCACTAAATTTCATGAGCACTACCATGGAAGCATCCATTTCACTCTTGGTTACAAAACTATTGGAAGAAATTACATTAGAAATCAGCCCATCCCGAATGGCGGTCACATTACAAGGCAATACCAATAGGACTGATTTTTGTTTAGGAGAGGGAAATTGCAAATAACCATAGTGGGCACGCACAATCCTTTCTATCGGCTGCTTCTGCACATTGACCCAGTCTGCAATAACCTGGTTAAGTGCCCCTACAAGTTCTATTCCTTCTGTAATATCCTCATAATGGGTATGAATGGAAGGCAACGTGCCCAAAGGCGTATCTGCACTGCTCACGACCAAAGCAATAGCTGGAAAGGTTATTTGGGGAGGGCGTTGTTTTTTAACAGGGCCATATTTATAATACTTTAACCGAGTGGCATATAGTTGAATGCGTATAGATGTATCTTGATCTAGGTGCGCAACACGCAAAATAACCGTACCCAATAGATGCATTACCTGGCCCACATCACATACAACTTTGCTACTCAAATCAACATTTTTTGCATCCACTATCAGCTTTGGAGCAGATTCAACGGAATCATTTAAAACAATTTCTAATTGCTGAATGAGTGCATCTAGCGCAATTTCAGTTGGCAGCAGGGGCAAATGCACTTTAGATGCAGCATGTTGCTTTAAAAAAATAGACCACGCAGCAAACTTATTGACAATAGTACCAAAGTCTTCCTTATACAGGGCATCATCCTCTAAAAATAAAGAAGACTCCATCACCTCTTCCACAACTTCCTTTAAAGCAATAGCATCTCTTTCCGAATAACCCTCCGCAGCACGGAAATGCAAGTTATGAATCGTTTGTTTTAACCTTCGCTTATAGTGCTGCGCGCGTTTCAGTTTTGCTTTATTTTTTACGTAACGGTTATGGGCTCTATAATCAGCTATTTGAATTTTAATGTAAATAATCATAGTGAAAATCAATACACTAAATCCAAATAAAGAGATCATATCATCCGTTAGTTCTATCGGACCATCCGCAGCGCAAAAGACATAAATAATAGCCCATACCATAGCTACCAGCATGGCTATACCTAAGGGCAAGGGAAATACAGATAAGATTACAGACAAATGTGCTAGAGATAGCTTTAATAAAAATGAATAATCAGATACACGCCACCAATGCCAAAGCAAATTGACAGGAAGACAAAATAGCGAACCCATAAGCCAAAATCGAGTAATTTCAGAAGATGGCACTTCTTTTTTGGAAAGAATCGCATAACCTATCAGCCAAACACCTGCAGCAAATTGGAGGGTATACCAATAAATAAGACCTTTGCCTATATAACTTAATACAGCAGTAGTGATGAGCACATAAAAACCGGTATATCCTATTGCAATATTACTTGGTTTCAGTTTGACCAGCTTTTCTCTTACATAAGAAGATCTTATATAAGAAGACCGCAGTACAAAAAAGGAGATGGCCATAAGCGTAAGCAGCAAAGCTTGGAATGACAACATAAAAACAATGCAATATAAAAACGATACAATACACCCGTAAATAGAGACGATGATAAGCATTTTTTGTTATACAGTCAAAGACTATGACCCACTTATACACATCCAACCCCCTCACCAAGATGGTATTTAAAGCAAAATCGCTGTAAGTAAACCCACCTTTTACCTAGTGAAATCACTATAAACACACATTACGCAAATGATTCCTCCTTACACTTTCAAGAAGTTATTTGTATATTCAGCCGTTTTTTACTAGATTTTGCCTTCGTTTAGATCCTTTTAGCGGGACTCCTGCGGATTTTATAGGGTTTTTAACTTACTGAAATAGCCTCCATGCAACTTACATTTGCCAAGTACCAAGCCGCCGGAAATGATTTTATTATCATTAATAATTTTAAGGACCAAGCTTATATATATGACCCTATCGTAACCCAACAACTCTGCCATCGGCAATTTGGCATTGGTGCAGATGGAATCATTACCATTGAAAAAAAAGCAGGTTGTGACTTTGCCCTATTGCACTATAATGCAGATGGCAGCCAAGGTGGGGGGCTCTGTGGCAATGGAAGCCGCTCCGCGCTGCACTATGCACAGCAATTGGGCATCATCGATACAAAAGCCCATTTTATGGCTATAGACGGCCTACATACCGGTTATATACAGGCAGACCTTATTGGGCTAAGCTTACAGGATATTCATAGCATCCAACCACTAGATAAAGGCTATTTCCTAGACAATGGCACACGCCATTATGTAGAAATAGTAGATGCCATTGAAAGGGTTGATATGCAAGCAGTTGGTTTTCCAAGAAGAAATATGCACCCATTTGAAGAGGAGGGGGTGAACCTCAACTTTGTCCAGTTGGCAGCAGAAGATACCATTCTAGTCCGCACTTGTGAATGTGGACTACCATCCGAACCCTTATCCTGTGGGACAGGCGTTGTGGCCAGTGCACTGGTTTCGAGTGCCTATTATGGATTAAAGCGCCCTATAACCGCCATCACGAAAGGCGGTCCACTGCAAGTAAATTTTACAAGGCTACGAGACGGCCGTTTTACCGATATTTATCTAGTTGGGCGTGTCTATCAATCTTTTCATGGAATGGTTACCCCATCCGCCATACCACCGATTACCGGGGGTAATCTACTATAGCGATTCTTTATTTATTTGACCCTATACCTAAAATGATTCATTTTGAAAAATTTACTTTGTCCAATGGCCTACAAGTGATTGTACATGAAGATCCAACCAGCCATATTGCGGTCATGAACCTGATGTATGATGTAGGCGCACGAGATGAGCATCCCTTGCAAACAGGCTTTGCCCATTTATTTGAACATTTAATGTTTGGCGGCTCATGTAACATTCCCACTTACGACACCCCGTTGCAACAAGTAGGCGGTGACAACAACGCCTATACGACTACAGACTTAACCAATTACTATTGTTCCCTACCTGCTGTAAACTTAGAAACCGCTTTTTGGCTTGAGTCCGACCGCATGCTTGGACTCGCATTTAATGAAAAAGCACTCGAAGTACAACGCAAAGTAGTCATAGAAGAGTTTAAAGAACGCTACCTCAACCAACCTTATGGCGATGCATGGCACCATCTCACCAATATGGCCTATACCACACACCCCTACAAATGGCCCACCATTGGTCAATCATTAAGCCACATAGAAGCCATTACTATGGATGATGTAAAAGCCTTTTTTTACAAGTTCTACAGGCCCAACCAGGCCATTTTAGTCGTTGCCGGCAAGGTGACTACGCCACAAGTAGCCGCATTATGTAAAAAATGGTTTGAACCCATTCCAGCCGGCCCGCCTTACCATAGATTCTTGCCTCAAGAACCAGATCAAACGCAACCTAGGCACAAAGCAGTGCAAGGTAATGTGCCCTTCCCTATGCTATATAAAGCCTATCATATGCCAGGAAAAGGTATGCCTGGCTACTATGCAGCAGAAGTATTGTGCAACCTACTCGGCGAAGGAAAGTCTTCTTTGCTACATGCAAACCTAGTAGAAAAACAAGCCCTATACACCAGAATAGATGCCTATACCACAGAATCACTTGACCCTGGTCTATTTGTTATAAGCGGAAGTTTAACTGAAAAAATCCCATTCGAAGCAGCAGAAAGTGCTTTAATAGAAGTATTGAAACAAATAAAGGATACCCCACTTGCTGCACTAGAAAAGGTAAAAAATCAGATGGAAGCACAATTGGTCTTTGGACAAGTACACCTCATACATCGTGCGCAAGAATTGGCAAACGCCACTTTAGAGGGTGATACCAACTTAGCAAACAAGAAAATTGAGTATATTAGGCAAGTTGACTTAGAAGCGGTTCAAACCATCGCTGAAATGGTTTTAAAGAAAGAAAATTGTAGTACGCTTTATTACCAAACGATTCCGTAAACAGGTTTAGACTTCTATTGAAATGCTACTTCTGCTGGTAATTTGCTCGTCGATCCGGTGCTCAAATCCTCACGTACATTTAGTACGCTCCGGTTTTCCGCGCCGTATCTTCTACAAATTCCAGAGCATAAGCGCATTTCAAATAGAAGTATGGGAATAAAAATTATACATGCTATGTTTCAAAGCCTTAGTAAAAATTTAGAAAAAGCGATAAAATCCTTAAAAGGGCAAGGTCGCATTACAGAAATAAACATTGCTTCCACGATAAAAGAAATCCGTAGAAGCTTGGTTCAGGCAGACGTGCACTACAAAGTAGCCAAACAAGTTACAGATGCCATTAAACAAAAAGCCATTGGCACCAATGTGCTTACATCGGTTTCACCCGGTCAGCTCTTTACAAAACTGGTCCAAGATGCCTTAACCGACTTAATGGGTGGCATGCATAGTGAAGTGCGTCTTACCGGCCATCCAGCTATTATACTCGTAGCCGGGCTACAAGGAGCCGGAAAAACAACCCTAACAGCCAAGTTGGCACATTACTACAAAAAGAAAAACAAAACACCCCTCTTAGTAGCTTGTGACGTCTATAGGCCTGCAGCAACGGACCAACTTAAAAAACTAGGTACAGAACTCAATGTAAGCGTTTATACAGAACCAGAAGAAAAAAACCCCCATACCATTGCGCAAAATGCCATTCAAGCGGCCAAACAAAACGCAATCGACCTTGTAATTGTAGATACAGCAGGCCGTTTGGCTATTGACAAAGAGATGATGCAAGAGATTCGCATGCTGAAAGAAAGCTTAAAACCATCTGAAACACTTTTCGTAGTGGATGCCATGGCAGGCCAAGACGCAGTTACCACTGCACAAGCGTTTAATGAGCAGCTTAACTTTGATGGCGTAGTATTAACCAAACTAGATGGAGATGCCCGTGGAGGCGCAGCACTTTCCATTCGAAGTATGGTAGATAAACCCATTAAGTTTATCAGTACAGGTGAAAAGATGCAAGATCTAGATCTTTTTCATCCAGACCGTATGGCCAGTCGTATTCTGGGCATGGGAGATGTGATCTCCTTTGTAGAACGCGCAGAAGAGGTATACAACGAAGAACAACAACGCCGTTTAGAGCAAAAAATAAAAACCAATCAGTTTAATTTAGAAGATTTGGTCAAACAAATTGAACAAATTAAAAAAATAGGCAACCTCAAAGAAATAGTTAGCATGCTGCCCGGCCTAGGAAAAATAACGCAAGATCTACCTTTAGACGAGGATGTATTTAAAAGCTGCGAAGTAATCATCGCCTCTATGACGCCTAAAGAAAGAAAAAATCCCCATATTATTGATCGAAGCCGCCGTGAACGCATTGCACGGGGCAGCGGAACAACCATCCAAGAGGTCAATCAGTTGCTGAAGCAATTTGATTTGATCTATAAAATGATGAAAAAAGTACATAAAGAAGGTCCCAGTTTCTTTAGTAGCCTACCAGGACTCTTTAAGAAAGTACGATAAAGTCTTTGTTCACTACTTTCCTGCTTGTTTTCGGATCGTTTTGCCATACAGCTGAATGAATGCCGCCTTGCATTTGCGAATGGGTGATTTTATGGTTAAATTTGCTCAGGAGAAGTTGAAATTTATTCTAAATAAACACTATGAAGCTGACCAATCAAAATACAGACAATAAGGAAGAACTTTTTAAGACCTTTACATTCAACAATTCAGAAAAAGACAATCTGTTTAAAGTTTTTGGATTTAAAAAATCTCAGCAAGACAGTGGTTCCTCTGAATCACAAATTGCATTGTTTACCTACAGAATTAAACATTTAACAGAGCACTTAAGTGTTAAAAAGAAAGATCATGCTGCAAAATTAGGTCTTTTAAAATTAGTAGGTAGGCGCAAAAGGTTATTAGCCTATCTTAAAAAAGTAGATCTAAGCCGCTATAGAGATATCATTACCAACCTTGGTTTAAGAAAGTAGTCAATATCCTTTTGTTACGTTATGCCATTTGGTTTTTTTTAAAACTTTTCCTATATCCAATAGTATAGTCATGCACTAAGGTTGTATAGGAAAGGTTTTATTATATATATTTTATTTCCTGCTCTCTAATAAATAAATATAAAATTTCATACCGTTGTATATCATCATTCCATCATACCTATTATGCTCAGAAAACGCATTTCAAAAACAATAGAGTTACCAGACAATCGAATCATTACTATAGAGACGGGTAAATTAGCCACGCAAGCTGATGGCTCCGTTCTGATCCGCATGGGCAATACGATGCTCTTAGCGGCTGTAGTGGCCAAAGCAGCTGCAGAAGAAGGCGCTTTTAACTTTTTACCCCTTTCTGTAGACTACCAAGAAAAATTTGCGGCTTCTGGTAAAATACCTGGCGGCTTTCTCAAGCGAGAAGGGAGGCTAGGAGACCATGAGATCCTTATCGCTAGATTGGTCGATCGTGCCATTCGCCCTCTTTTCCCAAAAGGATTTAATAGTGAGATTCAAATGAATATATCATTGATATCTGCTGATGAGACCATTTTACCAGATGCGCTTGCTGCTTTAGCAGCCTCTTCCGCTTTATCTATTTCTTCTATTCCATTCCATGGGCCCATTTCTGAGGTCCGTGTGGCACGTATAGAGGGTGCTTTTTTAATCAATCCACCTTCTAACCTACTTGAAAAGGCGGATATGAACCTTATGGTAGCTGCCAGCGATGACCACATACTCATGGTAGAGGGTGAAATGAGTGAGGTGCAAGAAGCAGATATGATCGCTGTAATTCGCTACGCCCATGATGCGATCAAACTACACTGTCAAGTGCAGCGAGAACTTATGCAGGCAGTTGGCGTAGAGAAAAAAATAGATAAAACCAGCGACACAGATGGTACACCACTCTATCCAGCTGCTTTGCGTGAGGCCATTTATGCCGATATATATGCAGTTGCCAAACAACATATACCTTCTAAAGCATTGCGTAAAGAAGCTTTTATGGCCGTAGGACATCGTTACAACGAACAACTTACCAAGGACCAAAATGGTCAGGAGGTGCCTGTGGCAGGGCAGAAGACATTTCTGCTTGAACTTCAAAATCAAGCCATTCGCGAACTTATATTAAATGAAAGCATTCGTTTAGATGGCCGTCAACTAGACGAAATTAGATCGATTGAATCTGAAATAGATTACCTACCCTCTGCACATGGTTCTGCACTCTTTACAAGAGGTGAAACACAATCACTTACTACGGTTACCCTTGGGAGCAAGTTTGATGAACAAATCATTGATAGAGCAATGGAAGATGGCTATAACCGTTTTATGCTTCATTATAATTTTCCTGGTTTTTCTACTGGAGAAGTCAAACCCAATAGAGGACCTTCTCGTCGAGAAATAGGTCATGGCAACTTAGCTATGCGGGCATTAAAAGCGGTTTTACCACCTGATAAAGAAAATTTATATACGATACGTGTGGTATCTGACATTCTTGAATCAAATGGATCTTCCTCTATGGCCACTGTTTGTGCAGGTTCTCTGGCCCTAATGGATGCAGGCATTCCCATTAAAGCAGCTGTTTCAGGTATTGCCATGGGTATGATTACAGATCCTGCTACAGGCCGCTTTGCTGTTTTATCTGATATCTTGGGAGATGAAGACCATATCGGTGATATGGATTTTAAGGTAACAGGCACCCATCAAGGGATTACTGCATGCCAAATGGATATGAAAGTAGCTGGTATTTCCTATGAAATGCTAGAAAAAGCGCTACTTCAGGCTAAATCAGGCAGGCTACACATTCTTCAAAAAATGGAAGAAACCATCGCAACCCCTCGTTCAGAGGGTAAACCACATGCCCCTAAAATTGTCACTATAGAGATTGAAAAAGAAATGATTGGCGCCATCATTGGGCCAGGCGGAAAGGTGATACAAGAAATTCAAAAAGAAACCGCTACCCATATAGATATTGTTGAACAGGGGCATAAGGGTATTGTGACCATATTTTCTGGAAATCAAGAAATGCTGCAAAAAGCCTCTGGTAGAATAGAAAAAATTATTGCCAAGCCAACCATCGGTGAAGTATATATAGGAAAAGTTAAATCTGTCTTAAACTATGGCGCATTTGTAGAGTTTATGCCTGGTAAAGATGGATTTTTGCATGTTTCAGAGGTCCGCTTAGAACGGATTGAAAATTTAGAAAGTGTATTAGAAATCGGAGAAGAATTACAGGTAAAACTGATTGGTGTAGATCCTAAAACAGGTAAATATAGATTATCACGGAAGATATTGCTATCCCCTGACGTTGTAGCAGCTGGAGGGTAGTGGCGCTACACCAGCTGGACGGATCCTACTTTTTACATTTATTTAACTTTAGCAAACTATGAGACAACTGAAGATAAGCAAACAGATCACAAATCGTGAAAGTCAATCCTTAGACAAATACCTTCAGGAAATTGGCAGGGTCCCATTGCTCAGTGCTGATGAAGAGGTTGAACTTTCCAAAAAAATTAGAATGGGTGATAGAGCTGCTTTTGAAAGGCTCACGAAGGCCAATCTTAGGTTTGTGGTTTCTGTAGCCAAGCAATATCAAAATCAAGGATTATCTTTAAGTGATTTGATTAATGAAGGCAACCTTGGTCTCATTAAATCTGCCCAGCGGTTTGACGAAAAAAGAGGATTTAAGTTTATCTCTTATGCAGTTTGGTGGATTAGACAATCGATATTGCAAGCCCTAGCTGAGCAGGCTAGAATTGTACGGTTGCCATTGAATCGCATCAGCTCGCTGAGCAAGATTTCTAGAACCTTTTCGCGCTTGGAGCAAAAATATGAAAGAGAGCCTACAGTTGAAGAATTGGCTCAATTCTTAGAGGTCGATCCAGAAGAGGTACATGGTGCGTTAAAGGTTGCAGGACGCCATATTTCTGTAGATGCTCCCTTTTTACAGGGTGAAGAAAACAGTCTATTAGATGTATTGGAAAGTGACGTAGAAAAAAAGCCAGATAGTGAGTTAATGAATGATTCTTTGTGTAAAGAAATCCAACGCGCATTGGCTGTACTTACCCCTAGAGAACGGGATGTACTCTGCTATTATTTTGGTCTTAACAATACAGAGGTATTGACCCTAGAAGAAATAGGGGGCCGCTTTGGGCTCACACGAGAGCGCGTACGTCAAGTAAAAGAAAAAGGTATTAAAAAACTAAAAGCAGCCGTGAGTAGTGAAACACTCAAGTGCTATCTAGGGTAAGGGGTCTATTTTAAAATTTATGTCTTCTATACCGCTTATTATTATTGGAGGTGGTCCAGCTGGTTATACGGCTGCGATTTATGCTGCTCGAGCAGGCCTGCATCCCGTTTTATACGAAGGCCCTAACCCAGGTGGTCAATTAACCATTACAGGGGAGGTAGAGAACTATCCTGGCTATAGGAATGGCGTAACGGGTCCGGCTATGATGGAAGACTTTCAAGCGCAAGCAGAGCGATTTGGCACAGTTGTTAAAACCGGTACCGTTGTAAAAGTGGATTTTGCTGCCTATCCACGGCGGTTAACATTAGACAGCTCTGTAGAGCTGCTTGTACAATCTGTGATCATTGCGGCTGGTGCCTCTGCAAAATGGCTTGGGTTGCCCGCAGAAAAAAGGTTATATGGCAGAGGTGTTTCTGCCTGTGC
The DNA here is from genome assembly GCF_965196625.1 of Cardinium endosymbiont of Nabis limbatus. Classification (GTDB taxonomy): domain Bacteria; phylum Bacteroidota; class Bacteroidia; order Cytophagales; family Amoebophilaceae; genus Cardinium. The sequence goes on from NZ_OZ239769.1 coordinate 1,120,067, forward strand.
CATTTGCGATGGCTTCTTTTTTAAGGATAAAACCGTTGTAGTAGTCGGCGGAGGCGATACAGCAGCAGAGGAATCACTCTATTTAGCCAAACTTTGCCAAAAAGTTCATCTCCTAGTGCGCAAAGACCAAATGCGTGCCAGTAAAATTATGCAAGAACGGGTTTTTAAAAATGCAAATATTCAAATCTCTTTTCAGACAGAAGTGCAAGATATAATAGGGCAAACGCAAGTAGAAGCGATAAAGGTCATACATACCGCTTCTAAAAAGACTACTGCTATAGCAGCCGCTGGGTTATTTGTTGCCATAGGTCATCAACCCAATAGTTTGCCCTTTTTACCTTATATAGCAGTAGACCCACAAGGGTATATTCAAACCAAACCAGGCACTACACAAACCAATATTCCTGGCGTATTTGCGGCTGGAGACATTCAAGATCCCCATTACAGACAAGCGGTAACCGCTGCTGGAACAGGCTGTATGGCTGCATTAGAAGCAGAACGTTTTCTGCAGCAACCTTTTGGGAGTTTTTAAAAAAATCAATTCTTTAAAGCAGATGCATCTTCCAAAGAACACCTATGTACAATCATTGTTTTGGCTATTGCTGAGTATACTTTCAAGTTGCTTCAATGATTTGGTTACCAAATATTTAGTTAGAGGGTTAACCGCTTGCCAAATCTGTTTTTTTCGTTTTACATTTGGTAGTTTGGTTTTGGTACCTTTTATCTACCAAAAGGGCTCTTTTAAAACACAACGTCCACTCTTGCATCTATTTCGGGGGCTATTTTTATCCATTGCAATGGGTTTATATGCCTATAGCCTCACCCAAATGGCCATAAGTAGCGCCACAGTAATCGGATTTACCAATCCTATTTTTGTACTGCTTTTAGCAAGAATCTTTCTTAAAGAGAAAGTTGCCCTGCCCATATGGATGGCCACCCTATTGACTTGTATCGGGATGGCTTTAATATTGCGTCCGACCATGTATAATGGTGCAGCTTTATCTTGTATATCAGCAACCATTGTTTTTGCCTCATTGGACATCATTAATAAAAAGTATGTTACATCCGAGCCGATCCTTTCTATGCTTTTCTTCTCCAATTTGATTGCCTCTTGCTGCATGTTACCAGTAGCTTGCTATTTCTGGACCCCCCCTACCCTATTTGAATTAGGCTTTTTAAGCATACTGGGCATTGGCAGCAACCTCATTCTTTATTTTTTATTAAAAGCCTTGCAGCAGTCAGATGTAGCCTCCTTAGCACCTATGAAGTATACCGAATGGGTCCTTTCTATCCTATTCGGCTATCTTTTTTTCCAAGAGTGGCCAACCGTTAGCACTTGCTTGGGCGCCGGAGTCATTATTTCTTGTACCTGTTTTATTGTATATTATCAAAATAAGCTGAAAGAGCAATAAAAGAGGGAAAGGTACATATCTTATAAAACCATTGTTATGCAAAACATTTCATTACAAAAATCTATCCTATACACTATTTTACATTGCATCTTATTTTGTGCTATAGCAGCTGATTGTGATTGTTCTAAAAGGCCAGTCGATAAATCGACAAACATAAACATAGCAACACCACCTCCACCAACATCACCAGAAACAAAAAACAATGAGCCTATTAAGGGGAAAGAAGGGAAAAAAGATAATGAAGGTGATGAGGATGATGAGGAGATAAAAAAGAAGATAGAAGAAAAATTATTAGCAGATAAGGAAAGCGTAGAGGAAGAAATAAGTCTCCTAAAAAGTCAAAGAAAAGAGGAAGAAGAAGAGGAAAGAAAAGAGGAAGAAGAAGAGGAAAATCTTCAGGACAACGTAGAGCCAAGCGCTCCTGAATATGAATATGAACCCCCTCCCCCATACACTGATCATGGGTTTGATCGCAATCCTGTAGCCAGTTTTACTGATACGCGTCGTACAACTACTGCATCTAATGTGTGCAAAAATTGTCAAAAAGGCAACAACCGTTCATTTGATGAAGAAGAGATGCAGGATATAATAAGTAAATATCGACCAACCAAGTTAAAGATTAAAGAATATAAATTAAAAATAATCAATAAGTTTCTCCGCAACAAAAAACCTTTATATATCTATAAAGACAAACTAGAGAAATACGAAAACAGAAAAAAAGCGTTAGAAAAGGAACAAGAAACAATATGTACGAATCCAGCGTTATGTAGTACACATAAGGCAAAGCAAATAAGACTTAATTTGATAGCGATGAACGAGATAAACCTTAAAATCAATTATGTGCAGGGTATTCTTGCGGAAATAAGGAAGAAAAAAAACAATAAAGCAAATTCATCTACTAATGCAACAACATCGCCCTATCCAATTCAACAATATCCACCAGTAGCTAATCCTATGTCAAATAATATAAATTTCATGACTCCGCCTCCTTCTTATTCGGATAGCCCAAAATTATATCCAGATCTTTCCAAGGAAGGTGTAAAGTAAAATCTTGAAAATGAATGGGTAGTTCTAAAAGATTATTTAAAAAGTTTTTTTGTGATGATATATCATTAATTTTCATTTCATATGCTATTGTCGCCGCCAATAAGATGAATAAATAAAATAAAAATTAAAAATTAAAAACTGCCGCTTGAAACAGCGGAAGTGCGGCATCTCTTGATGAAACAATTTGAGGTTTTGCATAATCTGCCCAAGGAATATGTAAAGTAGGATCTTGAAAATGAATGCCCTGTTCTGCATCTGGGAAATGGTAGGCATCGCATTTATAGGCTAGAATCGCTTCGCTGCTTAACGCTATAAAGCCATGCGCAAAGCCTTTAGGTACAAAAAGCTGATGCTGATTTTCTGAAGAAAGTAAAAAGCCCTGCCATTTTCCAAAAGTATCCATTTCTTTGCGCAAGTCTACTACTACATCCCATATAACCCCTTGTACCACACGAACCAGTTTCGCTTGTGCATGGGGCGCTAATTGATAATGCAGCCCACGAATGGTTCCTTTTTTAGATAAAGATTGATTTTCTTGTATAAAAGAAACATCTAACCCTAGTGCCTTATATTTTTCTTGATGGTATGATTCAAAAAAATAGCCTCTGCTATCGTAATATAGCGTAGGTTTAAAGAGTAAAAGGCCTGAAAGATATTGTGCTTCTAGTTGCATAACGTATTGGTAGATAAAGGTATAGTACCTGCTCAAATCAATGGTAAAAAGGAATTTTTAATGTTACTTTTTGCTTGATAAAAAAGTAACCAAAAAATCAAGCGCTGATGGAAAAAGCTGCTGAAAGCACAGCTTACAGCTGGAAAAACAGGAGCCATCCTGCAATCCCTCCCTGAAAACTGTTTTTCTTTTCATCTGTAAGCTGTGCTTTCTGATCGCAACTTTTTCCAAGGGCGCGTTTTTCCTACTTTTAGATATAATGCTGAATATCAAACAAAATAACACATTCATTACATTCGCTTCAATCTATCTTGCAGTTGCATCAACTTAAGGTGCCACTGGCCTGCCCATAAAAAAACTTGGCGCTTCAGTAAACTTGTAGTATTTGGACGCATGACTGTTCAGCGGATCAGAAAAACGGCTTGTCTGAGCCCGCTACGCGGGCGAGTTCTGTTTTTCCCGCTGAACAACCATGCGTTTCCTTACTTTACTGTATGCCAAACTTTTTATGGGCAGGCCAGTGGCCTAGCTGCATATGAACAGCCTATACAGACAATTATAATTACAATGTATTTTTCCGCCTCACAAAATCATAGCCCAATACAAGCCCCAACCCATTCATACCTATTACAATCCCAGAACTTCCTCTAAACTCAATGCCAAAATCCCAACCAAAATCCCAATGCCAAACCTTATGATTAGGGAGGGAATTTTGATCGCTATCAGAGTTAATCTTAAAAGTAGAACAACATATTTCATATAGCCCTCTTTTAGTTAGATCTTGTATATCTCGACCCGTAATGCTACGTTGGTCAGCAATACACTTACCTAATGTTAAAAGATTATACAATATACCTTTGATTATAGAGGTATTAATACAGACAGGGCAATATTGTTTTCTCTTTAGATCAAAAAAAATCAATATCAAACGAGGCCCCCCATAGCATACCCACTTCCGACTTTTTTCTGGGTAGAACCGAAAAAATAAAGGGATAGTTATTGCATGAAATTGTATATTGACCAAAGCAGCATGCACTACATAACCTTCATTTTTAGCAGATAAAGCATTAATTTCTTTACCCAAACGAGACCAAAAGGCCAACAAACCTGTATCTAGTAGCCGCTTACGGTCAATAGAAAAATCTACCGTATAAAAAGCGTTATAGCTATACAACAAACCTGTTTGAATGCCTATTCCATTTAAAGGATGCCATTCTATAACAGGGCCAACGGCCATTTCCCCACCAATGGCCCAATGTTTTTGAATGGTTTTTTTAGTGCCCTTAGCCCAGCCTTTTATACCAAAATTTAAAATAGAATGTTCATTTTTAGAAAAAAAATTATTTTGCGGCACTAGATCCGTGCAAGATGATTCAGCAAAAGCTGGATGATGGCCTACCAACCATAACGATAACCCAACAAAAAGTGAAAACGTTTGTATTTTTTTTATCATTTCAATTCAAATTCAATACGTATTCTTTCCTTTTGGAGCTATCTGCTTAGGTGAATGACCAACTATACATAACAAGAAGCTTGATTTGGGGCATGCGACATCAATAGATTATACTACCACCTCTTTAAGTAATATTTATAAAACAACAGAACCATCTATCTAATATTACGCTTTAATAAGCAGCTTAGTAAAATCATAGCCCAATGCAAGTCCTAGTCCATTTATACCTATCATAAACCCAGATTTGAACTTATAGTCAAGTCCAAAATCAAAAGTTATATGTTTTTTAATTCCAAGATCATTAGCCAATTTCCTATCTAATTTAGGTCTAACATATTTCACCTCAGGGAACCCCTTGCTATCATTACTAATGATAGGAAATTTCGTCTTTTGCTTTAGATAAAGGGATCACCAAGCGAAGTCCTCCATGTAATGCAAATTGGCGATCACTTCCTGGATAGAACCAAATAGACAATGGAATACTAATAGCGTGAAATTCAACACGATTCAGCCCCACATGCATTTTTGAGCTATTTTTTTCGTTTGGCTTAGGCGCACCAGAGCAACCACTGACTACTTCTCTCCAATCACACAGTTTCCTCAAACTGTTGTAACTATAGATCAACCCAGTTTGAATGCCTACTCCATCGAATGGTTTCCACTCTACAAAAGGACCAATAGCAGGTTGTAAATCTGAAAAACGTCTCACAGGCAAATCTTTTTCATGCCCTATCCAGGCTTTTATACCAATATGCCAAGGGCATTTCTTATCATCAGCCTGATGCTCCGCATCAAAAGCTGATACATGGCCCACCAAACTTGCTGATAACGCAATAATCTCTGTAATTTTCTGTATCGTCTTTTTCACTTTATATCTAAGGTTAGAATTATTCAATTGGGTGTTACACATATTGATAGGGTAAAGAGCTAAACATAGAAGCCTGCTCTTCTAAAAAAGTATAAGTAAGCACCTACCACTAAAAGATTAAGATGGTATAATAATTGTTAAATAAATGCTAAAAGTACAGCAATTTAATTGATTTTTATTAAAAATCAAATTTTATGCATTCCATACATCTACTCGTGTGATCCTATACTTAGAAAGCAATGTGCCCTTTGCTTTAATCGTTTTAACAGCAACTTTTTCCAAATCATAGATAATCGATCGCTCCTCATTGCCATTAGGATCTACTAAATAATGTAATTGTAGTTTAGGCGTTGCAGCAGCAGTAACCAATTTTACAATACAAGCATCTGATTCTGAAAGGAATAAATTATATCGCTTATCTAAAGCCCGTATATCTACCCTAAAACGTTTTACAAAATAATTTTGATGTACACAGTTGTAGTAGACTACTGAAAGCAAATGCGTATCGCTTAATGGCTCTATAAGGGTAATGTGACCAGGGGGTGGTTGAAAAGAAAAAGCAGCCACAAGATAGTAACCATCTTGAAAGACCAAAAGAAGCTTATCCGTTGGCCCAAAAAAGCCTAGTAATTTTCCTTGCCCAGGAGGCGTTATTTGACCTGTAGCGGCATCATACCAGAGTTCCACTTTACCTAATGTAGCACGGCTTTGCCCTTTTCGCTGGACCTTATAAATGGCATGTTTGGTAAGGATATTGCCTTTAGCAGCACGCCCTTTTATCGATAAATCCGCAAAATTAAATTCAAATTTCTTTTTAGCCGTTCTACTGATGGGCGAAAGTAAAACGATAACGGTTTCTGCCGCACCATTGGGATGCGTACTTAAATAGGCTACCCTAGAACCTGGTGTACCTAAGGTTAAATCATAGGTTTTATCACGTGTAACCGCCAATACTTGAAACCGTTTGGCAAAGGCAATACCAGTGGCACCATCTACATAAATAAGCTGATAAACGCGCTTGTTGTCTTTCTTATCATAAATAGAGACATATATAATATCTTTGCCTATAAAGAGTTTATCTGCTATTTTAGTGATGACATATTTGCCATCTTTACAGACTGCAATGACGTCATCTATATCTGAACAAGCTTCGACGCATTCTTCTCCTTTAAGGCCATAACCTATAAAACCTTCTTTACGATTTACATAAAGCCTGTAATCTTTTACGACTACAGCATGGGGCTCAATAGGGTCAAAGCTGGTTAAAATGGTTTTGCGTTCTCGGCCCTTTCCATATTTCTGAAGCAGACCGCTATACCAGGCTATGGTGTAGTCCTTTAGATGCTGTAAATGATGGGTGGTACGGGCTAAATGGGTTTGAAACTGGGCCAATGTTTCCTGCGCACGTAGGCTATCATATTGTGAAATGCGTTTGATTTTAATCTCTGTTAAGCGGATTAAGTCTTCTTCTACAATAGGTCGATAAAAATCATAGGGCTGTAAATGGTGGGCTATAGTCTTCAATAGCTCCTCCCAGGTGGTACACCCCTCTATCTCTCTATAGATACGGTTTTCAATAAATATTTTCTCCAAACGGGCAAAAAACAACTTCTCTTTTAATGCCTGTTGCTCTAAAAGCAGCTCTTGCTCCAACAAATCAGTTGTACGGGCTACCGTATAGGCCAAGAGCTCATGAACCGTTATAAAAACGGGTTTTTCATCCTGAATGACACAAGCATTAGGCGCATAGCTTACTTCACAATCTGTGAAAAGATAGAGTGCATCTATAACGGTTTCTGGTAGTTGACCAGGGAGTAAGCTAATGAGAATTTCAATATTTTCTGCTGTGTTATCTACTACATTTTTAATTTTTATTTTACCTTTCTCATGTGCTTTTAGAATAGAATCAATTAAACTAGTAGTAGTAGTGCCATAGGGTATTTGGGTGATCGCCAATGTATGTTGGTCCTGGACTGCGATACGGGCGCGTACCCGAACCTTCCCGCCTCTTTTGCCTGCATGGTAATGGGTGCAATCTGCGAACCCACCGGTGGAAAAATCTGGAAATAAGCTAACAGGCTCCCCATTGAGCAACGCAATAGCGGCCTCTACCAGCTCTATAAAATTATGGGGTAAAATTTTAGTAGCCAACCCTACCGCAATTCCCTCTACGCCTTGGGCAAGCAATAGAGGAAATTTAACCGGTAAGGTGCGCGGCTCTTTTTTTCTGCCATCATAAGAAAGCTGCCAGGTGGTAATCTGTGGGCTATATAAAATTTCCTTGCCAAATGGCGCCAAACGGGCTTCTATATAACGGGCAGCAGCGGCACTATCCCCTGTTCGCAAATCGCCCCAATTCCCTTGTGTATCGATCAATAATTCTTTTTGACCTATCGCTACAATGGCTTCTGTAATAGATGCATCTCCATGGGGATGGTATTGCATGGTTTGCCCTACAATATTGGCTACCTTATTGTAGCGGCCATCATCAATTAGGTGCATGGCATGTAGAATCCGACGCTGCACAGGCTTAAGGCCATCTTCTATGGCAGGTACGGCACGCTCCAAAATTACATAAGAAGCATATTCCAAAAACCATTGCTCATACATTTGCTCCATAGGAGGTACCTCAATGGTTTGCTCATCTGGACCATTCGCGCGATTTGCTGAGTCGGATGTTTCGTTCATAATTTTCAAAAAAGCAAATCTATTACTCGACTGACTATTTCCTTTGTGCAGCTTCTACTAAAAGTTCCATAGCCTTTTCCTTGCTTTCAAATCCTTTGACTTTAACCCATTTTGAGGGATCTAAGTCTTTATAATGGCTAAAAAAGTGCATAATGCGTTTTTGCAAAAGCGCATCTAATTGTTCAATATGGTCAATATGCGCAAACTCAGGTGCTACTTTTTGGATCGGCAATGCAATAATTTTTTCGTCAAAACCAGATTCATCTTCCATCAACAATACGCCAATAGGTCTAGCTTTAATAACCGCGCCAGCTACAATGGGGTAAGTGGTTGTCACCAACACATCAGCAGGATCACCATCTCCAGAAAGGGTATGGGGCACAAACCCATAGTTACAAGGATAATACATAGCAGTTGGCATAAATCTATCTACAAATAAAGCGCCAGACGACTTGTCCATTTCATATTTTACAGGATCATGATGCATTGGAATTTCAATGATGACATGTAGCTGATTGGGAAAATCGTCTCCCAGTGATATCTTTTCTATGTTCATACGCTTTTAAGTTTAAATAAATAAATTAGGAATATCGAGATTAGATGGCTGATCTAATAGACCTTTTGCATATCCTAGTAACAAACCTAAGCTTATGCTTGGATTTTTCCTATTAGAGCAAGCTAGATAGGTTCCAATAAATTATCTATCTTTATCCTTCTATTCTAATATATCACACAACCCGAAACGTATGGTACAGGCCGCAATAGATTCCACTGCACCATTGATTGGTGTCCATACCTCTACCCAAGAGGGGCTCCACAATGCGTTGCGCCATGGTGCCGAAATAGATGCAAATACGATACAGCTTTTTACCAGCAATCAACGCCAATGGGCAGGTAGACCATTGAACAAAGCAACATTAGATCAATGGCATGATACGCTAGAGGCTACCTCTATGCAACAAATCATGAGCCATGCGAGTTATTTGATTAACCTGGGTTCTAATAAGGAGGCCTTATTAGCGCAAAGCCGTGCAGCTTTTGTAGAAGAAATAACACGTTGTTTCGCTTTAAAAATTAGTTATTTAAACTTTCACCCAGGCGCTGCAACGGGTGATGCTGCAGTAGTGTGTTTAGACCGGATTGTGCAAAGCCTACAGGCACTTGAGCCACTTTTTCAAGAAAAAACGACTTTACGTTTGCTAATAGAAACTACTGCAGGTCAAGGCTCTACAGTTGGCCATTCTTTTGAGCAATTGGCCTATATCATCGAGCGGGTCAAGGCGGTAATCCCGATTGGGGTTTGTATAGATACTTGCCATATCTTCGCAGCAGGATATGACATCCGTACATTGGATGGGTGGGAGGATACATTGGCCCAATTTGAATCAACCATTAGCCTAAACCACCTCTACGCCTTACATGTAAATGACTCAATGATGCCCCTTGGCTCAAAAAAGGACCGACATGCCAATTTAGGAGATGGAGAAATAGGCATGGCTTGTTTTCAAACGATTATGCAACATCCAAAACTCCGCATGATTCCTAAATACTTAGAAACGCCTAATGGTACAACCATGTGGGCAAAAGAAATAGAACGCTTGCGCAGATTTTACTTTGCAGCTGAATCCAATAGACCTCTTGCATAAGCTATTTATGATCAGCAATTTTTAGGAGAGACGCAGTCGAGCACCGCAGAATACTAAATGTATTTGAGGAGCGTAGACAAGCTTCGACACCAAAATGGCCATTAGAAATAGGTTATGTAAGAGGTCCAATATCACCTAAACAACCTATAATCTATACCTATGGTTGCAAAACCCAAATGTATGCCATGATTTTTAAAAATCTTATCTAGAAAAAAGCAACAAGCCCCATTGAGCGAGATCTTTGGAGAGATTAGATACTTTACATTCAACTCTAAAGCGTAAAAATAGATTAGCCCACAAGAGAGATGCCACTGACTATTAGCCCAATAGCCCAGCTGTAGGGAGGTCATAGGTAAAAACAGCGCTAAATTATAAGGAATTTTAATATGGATTTTAAAAAAATCTATATGAAAATCAGTTGGTTTATCTGCCATAAACATATCTGGTAAAAATAGCCCCCATAACAATCCAGCAGAAAATGTATACCGTTTACAAAATAGCTTTTCCCACCTTATACCTATGGTAGCTACACACCCGATCCATCCATTATGGTTTGCGGCAGTTTCAGCTTTAGGTTTCCAGTGCGTTCCTATGCCAATCGGTATAGACCATATGCCCTTATGAGATGATGTAGGAGCAGTTTTAGCAGGCAATGGCACTTTAAACCCTGTAAGGAATAGCGTGGCTAATATAGCAAATAAAAATTTTGGTAAAGTATGGGCTTGCATCTCATTTAATTTAATATTAATTGGTTAATAGTTTACAGGATGTGGCTGCAGTGCTTTTTTAATAAGTTCCTCCAAAGTAAGTGGGGTTACTACCTCCTCCCTTACCATTGCAATCGCTTTTTCTGCAACTTTTTGGGTAAGCCCTAATTTGGTTAAAGCCATTATGGCATCTTGATCTACTTTATTTTCGGCTGGCTGTGGTAAAACGGTATCCTGGAGCCCATCCAACTTTTGCGCTTTATCTGAAAGTTCAAGTATCAATCGCTGGGCAGCTTTTGCGCCAACCCCCTTAATGGAAGTAAGTAAGCGCGCATCCTTACTAAGAATAGCCTTATGTAAGGCTGCTGGCGTCAGGGACGATAAGATGGTTAAAGCCGTTTTCGGACCAATGCTACTCACAGAAATAAGATGGAGCCACCATAACTTTTCTTCCAACGTATAAAAGCCATAAAGGGTAACCGCCTCGCTTTTTAGCTGCATAACCGTTAATACGGTACAATGATCTAACGCTTTTATTTGATCAAAGGTATGCAAAGAAATATGTAAGCCATAACCGACCCCTCCTACATCTAAAATAATATACGTTGGCTCCTTATGGAGCAGTTTTCCTATAAGTTGCGCAATCATAAAAGGAATTTATATGCCTTAAGCCCCTACCATTGGCCCATTCAAGTCGATAGCATCTACTTCTTTTTCTTATTATTGGCCTCAATTGTGGAAGCAATCCTAGATTGAAAAGAAAGCTTACCACGCTGCTTCACCTTTTGTTGCCTATGCATCAACTTGTCTTTAATGCTATCTACATTCACCCAATAATTTATAAGTTTCTGCTGCAAGAAAGTCATAACATTAGAGATACAATAGTAAAAGCTTAAACCAGCCGGAAATGTGTTTAAGACAAACATAAAAGCAAAAGGCATAATATAGGATAATCCCTTCATAGGGCCATCCTTTGGACCACTTTGGTTGCTAGACCGGGTATATAAAATGGTTGATAAAACCATTAACAAGGTAAATAAGCTCACATGATTGCCATAGATAGGTATCGTAAAAGGAAGACGCATCACGCTATCATAGGTTGATAAATCATCTGCCCATAAAAAAGAGGCTTGCCGCAATGCAATGGCATGCGGAAAAAAATGAAACATAGCCATCAGAATAGGCATTTGGAGCAAAATAGGCATACAACCACTCAATGGGTTAATACCAAATTCTCTATAAAAGGCGACCTGCTCGATCTGTGCTTTTTGCAAGTCGTTTTTATATTTTTCTTTTATCTTATCCAACTCTGGCTTTAGGAACTGCATTTTAGCCATAGAGGTGAAAGAGCGATAGGAAAGTGGCATCAAAAGCAACTTAATGATAATTACCAACAAGAAAATGACCAACCCATAATTAGAAATATACTTTTCCAAAAAAGAAAAGAGTGGAATAATAACGCCCTGATTGACCCACTTGACAACCGGCCACCCTAAAGGTAAATTTTGCTCAAATCCTTTTGTAACCTTTTTAAGTATTTTATAATCATTAGGCCCAAAGAAAAAAATGAATTTACCATGGCCAGCTGCTTGATCTTTTACAGATAGTGGAAGCGATAAATGAACGGACTTGGTCACATCAGACGAAATAACTGGCTCCATAGAGAGGTCCCCTGCCGCAAAAGCATCATCAGCAATAATAGCAGAAGTAAAAAAGCGCTGCTTGATACCAACCCATTTGATAGGAGCTGCTATTTTCTTCTTTTCAACCTCTGTTGAGGATTCTTTTAGCTTATCAAAAGTCTGATCCAATAAATAATAATGCACCGTACTTCTAGAAGCATCTGCTTTATAATCAGCCTCTAAACTTTTCATATCTATATTCCAGCAGAAAACAGGTTGAGCGGTTTTGTTGAAATAAGCCTCCATGCCAACCGCATGCCAATCATAGTTGATTTGATAGCCATTTCCAGAAAAAACAAAAACATGCTCCAAATATTGAGATGGATTCAATACCAGTCGAAAAACGATCTTAGCCGCTTGCGTCTCTTTGAGTATATAAGCAGACTTAGCTTCGGTTTCAAAATATAAAGCCTTAGTCTCTATAAGTAGATTTTGATGGAGCAAAGAAAGGCCCATATTACTGCTTTGCTCATCCAACAAGCATAATGGCTCCCCATGCTTATCCTTGTATTTTTTTAGTATCACCCTTTTTATGGCACCACCTTTTGTACTAAGTACTACTTTAAGTAATGCATTTTCAACTGTTATATACTTTTCTTCTCCCTGAAGCAAAGCAGCAAAAGGGGAAACCACCACTGAGCTAGATCCATGGGTTAGATCCAATGGCGCTACGGTCTGACCCGTAGTAGGCGGAGACACAACAACAGATTGCGGGTTTAATTTAGGTTTAAATATATAAAAATAAACCATAAAACCTGCTGATATCAAGAACAATCGAACAAGTTTGTTTTTATCTAAAACCATATAGCACAAAGAAAAATTTAGGAAAATAAAATTTAAGCAATAAAGTTATGGCTGAACCATAATACTTTTTATTAAAGATAAAGATGAACAAATATAGGTATTCTTTATAAGAATATTATTACAGCCGTTACAAATTAACAGCTTGCATAGATAGCAGCTTAAGCATGATAAGACTATTTTTATAAAATATAATTTTTTATTTTATAGGAGATTTTTTTTCAAAATGAATAAATATTGCGAAACAAGTGTACTATTTAGTCGATAATGGGTAACCCAATTAAAGCATTTTAAATATGATGCGGCTACATAAACCACCACCATCTGAATACAAAGACTATCACCATATAGCTGGCTGCGATCACGCAGGGACGGGTGCAATAGCAGGTCCTATTGTTGGCGCAGCTGTAATACTACCGAATGCGTTTTATCATGAAGCATTATACAATAATAAAAGGCGCACTACTGCTTTGCCGATTCATTTATATAGCATGATTCAACAGCATGCCATTTCATGGAGCATCGCCATGGTAGACCATGAAGAAATTAACCGAAATGGCGTGCCAAATTCCGCTCAACTTGCCATACATAACGCACTTGATCAATTAAAAACATTACCAAACCTATTATTAGTTGCAGGACGCTCTTTTGATAGATACAAAGCGATTCCACACCAATGCATTCCACAAGGGGATAAAATATATGCGGCCATTGCTGCAGCCAATATACTCGCCAAGATGTATAGGGATCGTTATATGGAAAAACTAGACAAAGATTTTCCTGCATATGGCTGGAAAAAAAACAAAGGATATGCAACGCCAGCGCATAAACAAATTATTAAACAATTTGGCACTACGCTATACCATCGAAAAAGCTTTGATGGCAAAGAAAAGTAAGCTTCTAGGATCATAGTATTATGTCAAGCGCGACTGCTCTGCCTCTATTTCGCCTAGTATTGGTCTATATAAGTGGGGTGCTATGGGCCATATACTACCCAGCAGACCTTTGCATAACACTTATCCTATTGCTGATCCTGAGTCTGTTGTATTGGTCTATACCATCCAGTACGGCTGCCTTTGCATGGCGTAACCCCATCGGACTACTACTGATTTGTTTAGCAGGGCATAGCAACCTATTGTTGCAATTGGCACAACAAAAGCAAACAGCTGAATGGATCCATAAGTATGTAGCGGGTTATAGGGTATGCATCGAAAAGGTCTACCATCCATTTAGCTGCAAAGCGCTGATAACCAATATAAAAGACGACTCAGGTTGGTACAACAGTAGCACATTGATTCAACTATACCTTTCTAAAAAATGTGGCTATAAGCCCCAAAAGGGAGATAGCCTATTGATTCGCGGTGCACCGACACAGATCTTACCATCTAAAAAAACGCCACCAAAAGATCGGTTGAGCGCCTTACATCACCCCGCTACACATCGCCACTTTTTAAAACAAATCGACCAAGATTTTATCTTCCTTGAGCCATTCCATAAAAGCAAAAAATGGGCTAAAAGGATTGCGCATTGGTGCAGTGTAACCCTCCAAAAACAGCTAAAATGCAAAGAAGCGATGGCTTTAGTGGCCACACTGCTATGGGGCGCCAAAGAGCACTTAGATCCGAATCTGCAAAAAGCCTACGCCGATACAGGCACCATTTATGTATTGGCCATTTCTGGTTTACATGTAGGCATGTTTTACCTACTTATAAAAGCTGTTTGTAGCTTTCTTTTTAGAAGGATAGGATGCTTGATCTTACCAGAGCTTTTTACCCTCATTTGGCTTTGGCTATATGCTGGACTCTGCCATTTTGCACCACCCATACTACGCGCAACGATGATGATCACTATAGCTAGGTTAGGCTTTCTAATGGGTAGAGGCTCCAACCCTTACAATGGATGGTTTGCCTCTGCTTTTGCACTATTGCTATGGAACCCATTGTTATTATTTAACTGCGGGTTTCAACTTTCCTACGTAGCAACCCTAGGTATACTGTATCTACAACCCCCTCTCCATCGCCTCATAACGCCTCAAAATTATTGGCTAGAGAAAATCTGGACCGCTACTACCCTATCGATCGCTGCACAAGTCAGCACCCTCCCACTGATCCTATATTACTTTAAACAGTTTCCGCTCTATTTTATCATTGCCAATTGGTTTGTTGTGCCTGCTATCTTTATGATGCTCATGCTGAGCCTAGCATTGTTAGTGGGCAGCCATTTGCCTATAATAGGCACACTGCTGGGTTTTATGCTTGAAAAATTAATCTTAGCCACCAATGGGTGGGTCTACTGGGTGACAAAATGGCCCATAAGCACTCTATCAGCTTGCTGTATAAATGGGCACTCCGTCTGTTTGCTATATATTGTACTCCTTGCAGCCAGCCTTTTCTTTCAATATAAAAACCTTATCTACCCTGTTATCATCAGCTTATGTACTTTATTTTACGCTATAAACCAAATAAAAATTACAATAACCAACCAAAAAAAATGTAAGATGATCTGCTACAACAACCAGCAACTATCTTTTACTTTAAAAGATGGTATAGAAACTTTAAGCTGTAATGGATCGCTTGGGCCATCTATTGATAAGGGACATCATGACACATCATCCAACAGAATGCAAGACTATGCTGGAGGCATCATAGCCACTTGGCATCAAAAAGTGATCCTCACGATGCATAAGATTCCACCTGATTGGTACCAATGGAAAAGTGCTAAACTCGATGTAGACTACCTGCTTATAGATGAAAAATGGCTGGATGATATAGCAGTTATTTGCAAAGCATTGACCATTAAAACCTTGGTAATCTATACCAAGGAAGTCTACCCATTATACTACCATCCAAAAATTAAAAAACGAGGGATAACATGCATTTGGCTGAAGCCAGGTTCAGACAAAGTCTTTACCTGGCTTTACAAGCATACGGGAAGTCAAAGCTTCACCACAGTACTAAACTAAAGGAAGTAGAATGTAATCCATTCAAACAATTAATTTATAAATGTGAATACGCAAGCTTAAGAAGTTTTCTGATAAAAAAAACAAATAAACTAACGGTATCTGTTCAATTCAGTGGTAAAAGGAAGCAGGGATGGTCTGTCTAAAGCGTATTAAAATAAGACTGAAAATCAATAAATAATAAAATTTATACTTCCATAACAGCAAAAATAACCCGAGAAGAATAGCAAAAATTTTACTGCCTTCCTATTGCAACGGTCTCAATATGTACACCCTTTCTATCCTACTTCTTGAAAATAACCGATAGGATTAATAGTAAAATTTCTACGTGGCATCACTTTAAAGGTATGTTCTTCATCGAGTTGATGTATTTCAATAGCTGCTTCTGTAATATTGAGCTTTCCAGGATCATATTTTAAGGCTACGAATACTTTTTTATAGCATGTATTGAAGGGCATACTGTAATCTTTATCGTAGATTTGCTGTAAAGCTTCTGAAACGGGTTTGCCTACTTTTAACTCAAAAATATAAACGGTATTTTGTCCATTGTACTGATCTTCCATAACAATATCTGTACGGCCTATTCCACTATCTCTTTCCGCGCTAGCATGGATATCTTGCGTTGTATGGAAGGCACCATTGAGAAACACATACAAAGTACCTTGAAAGCTTTTTTCAGTTTTATCCAAGAAACGGTAACCCGCTTTGGCTAAACAATCGCTTCGAATGATGTTAAGAAAAGAAACCCATGCTTCGTTTCTTAAAGAATTTAGAATAGAGGTGCTATATGCCTTTCCTACTTCTTGTTGCGCTTGAACGATAAAATCAGATAATATAAGCTTTAAAGAAGATTTTACTTCTTGGTTGGGAAACTTTAAATAGTAAGTCAGGTTATTTTTATTTTGTACATGAGATGGATCAAGATCCATCGTAAGGTATCCCGTTTGGTACATCAAAGGCAGTAAAGGCATTTCATGGGGAGAGGGATGTACGAGCTTAAATCTGATTTTATCAATTGGGAAACTGCATTGATCCCAATCCACGTTAAACCGATGTATATTTTGCTTCATTTGTTGCAATAAGATGGTAAGACTGCCCGAGTTAAACCAAGAATTCTCAAAATCTTTTGCATAAAAGAATCTTAGTATAGAGTCTGGATTATAAACACTTACCATTTTATCAGCTGTAAAACAATAACCATTATAATAATCCTTTAACTCGTTTTTTATTTGAATAAGTGCGTACTGTGCTTCCTGAGTATTGTTTCTATTAAGTTTTTCAAGTACTGGATTAATAATTGTTTCTTTACTAAGAAAAAGTTTTTCAATATCCTCTTCTGTATAGCCTAACATTGCTGCATAATCCTCATGGAAGGATATGTCATTGGCTGAATTCGCTCCTGAAGTAAGCCCAGATAAATGAAATTTTGTTACACCTGTTACAAAAATAAATTTACAATCCTTCTGACGACCTTTTAAAACTTTGAAAAATGAACTAAGAACAGAAAGGACATCTTCGTATTGCTCTTCTTTACAAGAAATTAATGGGCTATCATATTCATCGATTAAGACAATAGGTTGTCTGGCATAACTGCTATCATCTGAAAAATTGATTAAATAATTAAACAAATCCAGAAAATAAGACTGTATAGAATCCTTACCAGTAGGCTGAGGCAGCTTATCTTCTATGTTATACGCTTCAGCAACTCTATAGAAGTATTTTTTAAGATCTTCTTCCAATAAATTAGGTTCTTTAGAAACTAGCTCCGAGAAATTCAACCAAACAACTGGATATTTTTTCCACTTATAGGTTTTGTCTGCATAAATCGCACACTCCTTAAACAAAGACTTATTGCCTTGTGCTATTTGATCTATGGTATCTAATAGAAGCGATTTGCCAAATCTGCGTGGCCTTGTAAAAAAATAATAAGTACCCTCATCCTCAAAAAGTTTAGAGATATAATCCGTTTTATCTGCATAAAAACCAGCATCTATCATCTGTTTAGCACTAGATTTGCCAATAGGAATGCGTACACCTCTGATAATAATGACCACTGGTCTTATGCTGCTTGAGTAGATACATAAAGAGCTTAGATGCCTACTACAAAAAAACGACATCCTCTAATACGGTATTAGGCATCGCCTCATGGAGCATCATCAGGATTTTATCCTTGTTAAACTTTAACTCATGGCGCAAAGGCGCAGAAGTTATTTTTAAAAATATCTTGTTATGGTGGATATAAAGTTTTTCCGTTCTATCGCAAACCACTTTAGGCATGGTTGTTTGCCATACAGAACGCACCATAGCTGCTGTGAGTTGTTTCTGAAAAGGAGAAGTTTCAAGAAACCTGTTGACCAATTCTTTAAGGCTTTTTGTCTGATGGGAATCATGCATAATGTATAATATTTTAAAATAGTATCTATTTAGTATGTGTTCATAACACTGGTAAAAAAGGAATTTTTAATGTTACTTTTTGCTTGATAAAAAAGTAACCAAAAAGCCTTCTAACTACTGCGCATTTAAAGCAGCATCTACATTATAATATTCCACTGGAATCGTACGGGGTCTAATAAACCGCAACCATAGTACGCGCCCTTTTTCCAACGGTTCTACTGCTTGCATGCGGTTTTTTGCCAAAAGAGCAGACTGCTTCATACCATACTGTTGTGCAATCCCCCATATATCCTCTCCTAATGCTACCACATGGTAGTGTGTGCCGCCTTTACTACCTTTTAAGCTATAATAATATACAGCCCCTGGCACCAGTTGGTGATTTTTTTTAATCTCATTGATAAGAAGAAACTTATCTATACCTACGTTGACCAACTTTGCTAAGTAGGGAATGGTATCTCCTTTTTTTGCTACAATAGCCAATCTTCCATTGACTTTAGCCAATCTGGCAGAACGGGCATCTTTTAAAGCAGTAATGGCAGGAAAGGTAGACTTTATATATTTTGCATAATCTATACGATTGGGTTGAGTAAGCTGCTTTCCAGCTACGGTTTGTTTTTGTGCGCGGTTTCTTAATGGTAGCTTTAACACAGGATGGATATGCGCATGAGTATGAAGGAATGGCACCAACAAAGAACACTTTGTACCATGGGGTACCACATCGGTCCTAAGCCACCGATTGTGCTCGTATAATAACTTTTCTTCTATTTTTAAGTGCGCAGCAATATTTTCCAATCTTTGGCCATGGTGGCCTTGCTTATAGACAAATAGTTTCAATTTTGAATGTTTTTTTTTCCCAGCGACCTTGCCAAATGCTACCTTAGTAGCTATAACAGAAATGACGTAATGATCGGTCTTATCATCCAATCGTACTACTTTGGCACCATAATCTTTTTTAGGAAAAATCTTTACTGCCCCTGCTCTACCCCTATTATAAGCCAGTAGTGCGCCTAGCCAGCTGTCAAAATATTGGTTATGGATTTTTAAAAAACGAGCAGCCGCTTTTGTAGACTGAATTAAATGCATGCGTTCATCTACAAGGTGATCTATCGTTAAGCGTAAGCCCAAACCAGTTGCCTTTTGAATTTGCCAAAAGCCCACATCTGCGGTATGACTTACTGCATGCCCTACGAGCATACTTTCATGCACCGCTTGGAATTTAAAATCATCTGGCACATTTTCATCGGCTAAGATTTTCTCTATAAATGGAAAAAAAAGATGGGTTCGTTCTAATATTTGATTAAATAGCTTTTGTGATCGGGTCAACTGGTTTACTTTTTCTTGCACACGCTTACGGGCACCGCGTGTAAGCTTTAACTGTATGTTTGCAAACCGAACTACTTCTGGTACAACGATTGATTGGGATACCTCAACCGCCCATCCACTGAATGGTACCAATGCAATCACAAAAAAAAACCAACGCATAGATCAAAATCATTTGTAAATGAATCTCTTATCTCACTGCATGCTTTTTTCACCTTTGCCTCATCTAGATTTAAAGAGCGGCGATAATTGAGCAGGAGCCAAATGCTGCTTTACCATGTAGTAGTTGTTAGAGGTATTCCAGAGTAAAAAGCCTGAACCCTTTGAACCATAGACACCTGCTATTTGCGCTTTCATATAATTACAATAGGTCTCTTCTGAGAAATTTCGCTCAGATCCCAACAGGAAGGCTTGAATGTACTGACGAATAAAAGTTTGTTCTTTTGTGTAGAAAGCAGCACGATCCGAACCTACTTTATAGAGCACATTGGCCTTTTTTAGGTATGGAATAGCCCCCAAAAATGCAGCGTGGTAGTGCGAAGGATAGGTCATGGGAGAAAGCGCATCCACATAAAGCGCCAACCGCTGGATATTCTGCCCAAGCGCATTGGTTAAAAACCAGCCATTGTAGCCAAATACGTTCACAGAAATAGGTACAGTCAAGACCTCACGCGCCCTCCTTAAGAAGGACTCTAAGGCATCTACCGCCCTCATTTCATAGCTGTTATAACGACAGGAAATGGTATGAAGCGGCCCATCAGAAGGCAATCGAATGTAGTCAAATTGAATCTCATCAACACCTAGAGATTGCAATTCTTGGGCAATTTGAAGGTTGTACGCCCAAACTTCAGGTGAAAATAGATTTACCCAGTATTCTTGTTGCACCAGCTTCCCTTTACGATTTTTTATAAAATGCGCCCATGGTGTATTCCTTTTTTTATCCCATAATGCATAGCGATGGTTGGCGTAACAGTATAGTTTTTCATCCTTAAAAAGCACAAGACGCGCAATCAAGTGAATGTTTAACTCATCTGCTAAGGTGCGAATCGCTTTTATATCTAGAATAGGACGGATCGCCTTGGCCGCGCGCGCCATTTTAACCTGAGTATTATAGGTAATACAGCCAAAGTCATCTTTGAAGTCAATCACAACAGCATTCATGCCATGCTTTTTGATAAACAAAAAATGTTTGCGTAGGTCCTGTAGATTACTAGCGGTCCAAGCCGTTAAATAGATGCCTCTTTTGTCTGCTACCTTTTTTCGTCTATACTCAGCAAAACAAGGCTGAAAATTGATACGCAATAGCTTATTTTTCAACCACTTGTTGTTCAGATAGCGCCAAATAGCTGCTTGCGTTTGAGCGATCAACTCGACATCTGAACCCACTTTAATCGCGGATAGGGAAACAATGCCATCTGACACGGGCAGGGATGCCATAGGTTCAATAAAACCGGTCTTGATGTGCAATAAGGCTATTTTCCCATAAGGGCCATAGGCAAAATACACTTTACCAGGATCCAAAGGATCATAGGTGATATCATTAATCGTTTCATAATAACAGCCACCAAAGCAAAAACCTTTTAGCGCTATAGGTATAGCGCTCCAACTTTTCCCTCCATTTCGTGTGATATACAAACCATTATAAGAAGTGCCAACAACCCATTCATCCGGGTTTGCTTCTGAAATAGCTGCTGAGGTAAAATAGGACAAATGGGAGATCTCATTTCTACCCGTTGCCAATATAAAAGTCTCCCCCCCATCTTGCGATAGAAATATTTCATCACCTGTTGTTACAACAACCTGTTCAGGCCTAGCCAGGGTAGTTGCAACAGCGGTAAGTGGGCTTTTTTCCATCTGCTTAAAGGGATAGATCCAACGCAAACGCAAACCCTCCCCTTTCGCAAGCACCCACCGCTCCGAAACCCTTTTTTCCAGTGCGCCCAGGGAGCTTAATCGATAGCTACCCATACCAGAAGCCCACAAAAATGTGTTTTTAAAGAGCAGAACAATACATACAACTACCCCGAACCCTGCTTTGTACATTAATCAGACTAAGTATAAAATATAATAAAGGCAAGGGGCAATATAATAAAATTAATCTAAAACTTAGATCTATTCAGCGAACTGCTTACATATAAATGGCTGGTGTTTAGAGGAAACAAGTGTAATCCTGATGAAACTGATCAAGGCAAGCCTACCAACCAGATTTTAGCCCAACCCAATCAGTTGTTTTTAGCTTAAAAAAAGTTAAATTTGTAAGATTATTTTCCCGTATCAAACGGGGTACACGGATAACATATGGAAAGACGCATACATACAAATGAAATGCAACTTAATGGAGTGGAAACCATATTGCCTTTACCAAATGATCTGGAGCACATCTAAGACATATTTATTTTGTTAAGTTAGTTAATAAGTTTTTAAGAAAAATGGAAATAAGCCCTCTTTCTTATAAAGCCCTTTTGCTAGCTGGAGTATTATTAGCTGGTAATTGTGAAAGTTTAAGGGATGATGAACTATATAGGGATGATAAAAAATTACTATCTTTACTTAGGGGTAGAGATTCAGTCAGGAGCCAATT
The DNA here is from genome assembly GCF_965196625.1 of Cardinium endosymbiont of Nabis limbatus. Classification (GTDB taxonomy): domain Bacteria; phylum Bacteroidota; class Bacteroidia; order Cytophagales; family Amoebophilaceae; genus Cardinium. Next base: position 1,142,298 of record NZ_OZ239769.1, read on the forward strand.
TGATTTTATTGAAGCTGATCAATTAAATTATACTTTTCAAGATGTAGCCGGAATGTCAGCGGCCAAGAAAGAGCTAAAAAACATAATAAACTTTTTGAAAACGCCTGAAGAATATGTCGAAATAGGTGCAAAGATTTCTAAAGGCATACTGCTTGAAGGTCCTCCAGGAACAGGGAAAACATCACTGGCCAGAGCGGTAGCTGGAGAAGCAGGTGTACCTTTTATTGCCTGTTCCGGAACAGCATTTTTGGCATCATATTGGGGGGAGAGTGAAAAGCTTATCCGTAATCTCTTTCAAAAAGCAAATGAGGTGGCTCCTTGTATTATTTTTATCGATGAAATAGATTCAATAGGTTCAAAACCTACTGATTCAAAAAATAGTAAGGATTCTATACGGCTTGAGCTCATGAACCAAATGGATGGTTTTAATAAAAATTCTAGTGTGATTGTACTAGCTGCTACTAATAGAAAAGATTTACTAGATTCTGCACTGCTGCGCTCAGGAAGGTTTGATAGCAGTATCAGAGTAGGTAACCCAAATGCAGAGGATAGGGAGGCTATTATACAATACTATATTAAAAAGATAAAGACAGAAGGTCCTCTACAGGTTAATTTACTTGCAGCACGTACTCAAGACTTCTCTGGAGCTGATTTGGCTAATATGTGTAATAGGGCGGCTACAATAGCAGTTGAAGCAAAGAAGAAGAGCGTAACAATGGCTGGTGTTTAGAGGAAACAAGTGTAATCCTGATGAAACTGATCAAAGCAAGCCTACCAACCAGATTTTGGCCCAACCCAATCAGTTGTTTTATACTTTAATTAGCTTAAAAAAAGTTAAATTTATAAGATTATTTTCCCGTATCAAACGGGGTACACGGATAACATATGGAAAGGCTCATACATATACTTTGGAAATTTTTTATAGCAGTAGTCATAGCGATTCCTATATACCTTTTTTCTGTTCAAGTTGACTTCTACAATTTGTATGGCAGCATGCCATCACCAGACCTACTAGAAAATCCACAAAGTGAATTAGCCTCTGAACTCTATGCTGCTGATGGCACCTTGCTAGGCAAATACTTTAGAAACAACCGAAGCCCTGTAACCTACGAAGAAATTTCTCCCAATATGATTCATGCGCTTATCGCTTCGGAGGATTATCGTTTTGAAAAACATGCTGGTATAGATTTACGTGGCTTATCACGTGCTTTTTTTCTTTCAATTGTATTGCAACAAAACAAAGGAGGGGGCAGTACCCTTACCCAACAATTGGCCAAAAATCTTTTTAACATCAGAAAGGAGGTAAGCTATAGAGGCAAATGTTCCAATATTCCTTTACTCAGTAAACTAATCCTTAAAACGAAAGAATGGATTTTAGCGGTTCAACTCGAACGTGCCTATACCAAAGAAGAAATTATAGCCATGTACCTGAACACCGTCACCTTTGGCAGCAATACATATGGCATTAAAGTAGCCGCACGCACCTTTTTTAATAAAACACCAGCCGAATTGCGCGTAGAAGAGGCTGCGCTATTAGTAGGTCTATTGCGCGCACCTACACGCTATAGTCCTATAAAACACCCTAAAAGCGCCAACCATATTAGAAATGTAGTACTGTCCCAAATGGTTAAGTATGGTTTCCTGAAACAATCGGACTACGACCTTATTTGTGAAATACCTACTGAACTACACTATCAAGAAGACAATTATGGAAACGGTATAGCACCTTATTTTAGAGCAGTAGTACGTGACTTTCTCTTAAAGTGGACACAAGAAAATGGCTATGACCTCTTTGCAGATGGGTTGCGCATTTATACTACTATTGATAGTCAAGTTCAAATACACGCAGAAGCTGCTTTAAAAGAACAAATGGCACGGCTGCAAAATAAATTTGATGACCACTGGAAAGATCAAAATCCATGGATTCATGAGAATGGAAAAGAAATAGCGGATTACATTGAAAAAGAAATAAAAAAAACACCACTTTATCAAAAACTACTGAAAGAATATGGAACAGACACCGAGTCGATCCATAAGGTATTGCATACACCTATACCTACCACATTATTTTCCTGGGAAGGCCCCATTCAAAAAATGATAACCCCTTTAGAAGCCTTTAAACATCATAGAAGAATATTACAAGCCGGATGTATGGCAATGGATCCCTATACCGGCCATATTAAAGCCTGGGTAGGTGGTATTGATTACAACTATTTTCAATATGATCATGTAAAACAAAGCAAACGCCAAACGGGTTCAACCTTTAAGCCTATAGTATATACAGTAGCATTACAGAATGGTTACACGCCTACATATCTGGTTAGAGATGAGCCTGTTACTTTTTTACAGCCCAATGGAGAAACATGGACACCGCAAAATGCCTGGAAAAGTTACTCTGGCAAGCAATATACACTGCGCCATGCTATGGCCAAATCGTATAATTCTATCACATCTTACCTAATTAAACACCTTACACCTCAACTGGTTGTAGATTGTGCCAATAGAATGGGCATAAAAGGTCCTTTAGACCCCGTTCCTGCCATTTGTCTGGGTTGCAGTGATGCTTCTATTTATGAAATGGTAGGCGCATATAGTACTTTCTTAAATCAAGGTGTTTGGACAGAGCCCTTTTTCATCACCCATATTGAAGATAAACATGGGAATACATTACAAACCTTTATACCACAACGCCATGAAGCCATTCACAAAGATACAGCTGACCTTATGACCTATATGCTGCAGGGCTCACTAGATGAAGGGGCGCTAAAAGGTGTATCTAAAGCGCTAAGAGCAGACAATGATATCGCAGGAAAATCGGGCACTACTTCCAACCACTCAGATGGTTGGTTTATCGGGTTAACCCAAAACCTTTGCACAGGTGTTTGGGTAGGTGGAGAAGACCGTTGCATTCATTTTAGAGATTTCCACCTAGGACAAGGCAGCGCTACTGCCCGCCCTATATGGGAAAAATTCATTCTAAAGTTATATAATGACCCGCATCTGCCTTACAAAAAAGGAGCTTTGATCACCAACCACACCTTATCTGAAAAGGTAAAAAATATGATACAAAGCAAACCAAAGCCTCCCGAAGCTACCGATGCAACCAATGGCTCATCAACGAATATAGAAAATAAAAAGAAAGCAGCCATAGAACTAGATATAGATAAAATACTTTAAAATAGCCTATTAAGGAAAGTCTAGCCTAGTACAGAGATGCAAATGGATGGTTAGCATAGGCTACCGCCCATGGCCGCCGATAAAAAGCTTACCCCCCTCCCTACAGTTGCATAGGCCCTTTTAGGATGCTTTGCTTTTAAATCTTTTTTGAATCCATTTAGGCAGCAACATCGCTCCTAGCATCAAATAGAGGTAGAAAGTCGACATGCGCCATAACAAAGCGATTAGTAAAGTGTAATCACCTAACATAGGCTCAAAAAACCGCTGAAACCAGAACTCTGCGATCCCACTCCCACCTGGAGAAACCGGCACCAACATCAGCGCCCACATCACAATCTGTTTGCCGAAAATAGCCAAGTGTTGGCTAAAAGAAACAGGACAATAAGCAGCCATCAAACAATTCATTAACATATACCGAACCACCCAGGTTAAAAAGGTACAGATTAACATTTTAGACCAAAAAAGAGGAGATTTCCCCCTAAACTCATGTGAAGTAACCATTATATCCTTGCTAAGCTGATAAGCAGGTCGACGCCATCGCTTTAAGAAACCAATACTGGTCACATGGATTAAAATCCACTTTAATAACTTAGGATTTACAAAAACACTAATGACCATAACCAAGTTATAGGCAAAGAAAAAAGCATACATAATAAAAAAGAAGGCTTTTATGCTACTACTTAATTGGCCGCCCATAGCAAAAATGGATTCATATGCCCCTCCTAAACCGAATGAACCAGCTAAAAGAAAGAAAAGATTATCCATAATACCAGTCACAACAATATAGGCAACGGATCTACCGAGTGATAATCCTTCTTTAGACAAAAGAAAAATGGCAACCAACCCTCCCCCTACTACTGATGGGGTTACCGCAGTGCCAAACTCCCAAAGCATGGCAACATAGCAACAACTCGTCCAAGGCAATCTATTGCTGCTCAAGATCCGTAACCTATAGATATGGCCAACTTCTCGCAACAAAATAGAAAGAAAAGCCATATACAAATAGTTCCAATTGGGTTTGCTTAATAAGGCAACTACTTCAAGTGAAATTTTACCAGATCTGTAAAATAAAAATCCTGTAATCGCTAACCCACATACTATAGGGAACCATACTTTTTTAACATTCAGTGTTTTAAGTGCTTCTTGAGCATCCATATGCGTCTAATGATTAATTTAATTGGGTTCAGATAGGTCTGTATGTGTGGTTACCCCTTTCACAGCAGGAACCCTGAAATAATTTGAATCACTGCTAGGCGCAAGCGCTAAGGCATCTTTATGTGAAAGCAAATTGCATACAATATCTGAACGCAAATCAGTAGATTCTAATTTAGAAGATTCTTCTAAAACAAGATTATTGTCCACATCCAGTTCATCTAATTGGTTTACCCAATCTACCATTGCATTTAAGTCATGCAGCATGGTGTCCCGTTCATGGGGCGGCAATTCAAGACGACAAAGGTATGCCAATTTATTTAAAAGGTCGTTGTCAATGATCATTTGTGCACGAAATAAAAAAGTTTCACGAAAGGTAAAAGTCGTCTATACATTTTTATCATTTTGAACCAATAAAGCGAGTAGCACGGGACGACAATAATAAAACGATAATATCTTTCCTTGCAGCATCCACACAGTCTAATGGGGTTTTACGCTCATTATCTTTTTTCTCTATATCCGCACCTGCGTGTAGCAGTATACCCACTACATCTTTGTTTGCATCTTTGTTTGCATCTTTGTTCTGTACTGCGTAATGCAATGGGGTACAACCATTACGATCTTTTGCATTTGGATCCAAGCCTAACCTCAGTAACTGCTCCACTATTTTGTCACTTTTTTCATCTTTGCTATCTTTTTCATCTTTTAATACAGCTGCAAAGTGCAATAAGGTTTTTCCATCATAACCGCGAAGCTTTAGCATGTTTAATGCTATTGCTTTTTGAATTACCTTACGGATAGCAGATAGATTTAGATTAGGTGCATGGTATGCCCAATCTAAGGCTATCCAGTCATCCATATCTTTGGCATCTATCTTTGCACCTCCTTCAAGCAACGCCTTAATAATATCTCCTTTTCTATCGTAAAAACAGGCCCAATCTAAGGGACGCCGACCATAGACATCTGGTGCATTGGGATCTGCACCTTGAGCCAAACGTTCCTTAACCTTTTCAAGTTTACCTGTTTTCACAGCTGAAATCAGCGTATACTTGCCTGGTTCTTCTTTAGCACTTTCACAACTGCTTCCTTGCAAGCAGCAAAAAATTAAAACCCATAAAGCAAGATGGTGCATAGCATAGCAATAAAATAAATAGGCCCTACCCATGGAATAGAATGACTATGAACATGATACAAACACTTACTAGCCTTCTATGGATTCAACTAAATAACATCTACAACCTCAACCTCAAAGATTAGAATGGCATTTTTAGGAATCTTGTTCTCCCTACCCTGTGGACCATAAGCTAAAGCAGATGGTATAAAAAAACGTGCTTTTTCATGCTGCTTCAGCAATAATAAACCCTCATCCCATCCTTGAATAACCTGGCCACTACCTACCTGAAATTCAAATGGCTGGTAGGTTCTTCTCGCATCATAACAACCATTCGCTTTGGCAATTTCCTCTACACTGGTATCAAAAACAGTACCATCTAATAGCCTACCTGTGTAATGGACTTTAACGGTCTTACCCTTAGCAACAGGTATACCCTCTGAAGATTGATCAATAATATAAAAAAGCCCAGAATCAGTTGAAGTAGCTTCAATATGATGCGCAGCTAAATAATCGGTAATAAGCTTTTTATCTTTGGCTAGTTGTGTAGCACGATCTGCCGCTAGCATTTCTTGGTATGATGCATCAGTCATAATCTTATCTAATTTAATATCGGTTACTACTTCATCCTCTTTATTTAAATTGAGCTGCTTTAAAAACTGCTCCAAACGTTCTGGATCTTTTTCTTGCAGAAAGTATTCAGGCCTGCATTTAAAAACCATTCGCTGCCCTTCTTTCATCATACCTATCATTTCAGGTATGGACATATTGTTTGCTTGAAAAGATTGATCAAATCGAAAGAAAGTAGGTATTTGTGCATTTATTAATATCCTTGCCTCAAACTTATATTTTTTTACTTGCTTAGGGCTGCTTTGCGTACCTGCTTCGGCTGCTTTAGGACTACTTTGCGCATCTTGCGCTGTTGCCTTAGGCGTCTCTTGCTTGTCTGCTTTTTCTGCTTCAGGGCTACTTTGTGCATCTTGCGCTGCTACCTTAGAGCTACCTTGCTGATCTGCTGCTCCTTCTTCAGGGCTACTTTGCGCATCTTGCGCTGTTGCCTTAGGCGTCTCTTGCTTATCTACTTCCGCTGCTTCAGGGCTACTTTGCGGATCTTGCGCTTCTACTTTAGTTATTACCTTCGTAACAAGCGTGAGCTGGACCCATTCACCATCTTTTACTTTCCTGCCGTTGCCTTTATGCCCTATAGATTTATAGGAAAGACCAGATGGAGTAGTGAGAAAAGGATAGCCATAAGAATGGTATTGATGATTGTACCAAACCAGTCCCATAACGAGCACCAATAATATCCAAGCGCATACTACTTTACGTTTCATTTTCATATGATTAAATTAAAAATTAAATTGAGGATGAAGGTCTTGCAATATTTTTTCAAATCGATCGACTGTTTCAGTTAAACTTAAATGGGAAATACCCCCTGCAGCATTTTTATGCCCCCCGCCATTAAAGTATTTTTTTGCGATTAAATTGGCTGGCACATCGCCAACAGATCGAAGAGAAAGATATACAAGCTCATCTTTTTCCTTTAAAACAGCAGCTAATGATATTCCTTTTAACGAAAGTCCATAATCTACTAGTCCTTCGGTATCGCCACTTTTTAAATCATATCTTTTATAATCCTCTTTTTGAATAACAAAGTAGGCCACATGCAAAGCTGATAGCACAACCAAACGCTGACTCACTGCAAAACCAAAAAAATGCAACCTATTGAGGGGCTGATTGCCATAAATAAGCCGTTGTACCCTAAAGGTATCTACGCCATATTCTATCAAATCAGCTGCAATGCGATGGGTTATAGGTCTAGTATTTGGATTTTTAAAGGAGCTGGTATCGGTTACAAGACCAGCATACAAACAAGTGGCAACGGGAGGGGTTATCTTGTCTTTCTGATCCAATGCTTCAAAAATTTGAAACAATACTTCGGCGCTAGCAGCTGCTTTAGGATCCCATAATAAAAGATCTGCAAAACTTTCTGGCTCTGTATGGTGGTCAACAATAACCTTAAAAGCATCAGATTGGTCCAATATATATGCCGACTCATCCAAACGACTAGCAGCAGAGAAATCCACACAAAAAAGGAGATCTACATCCTTGATCTGGGCCAACAGGGCTTCTTGTGTATAGTGGGCAGCTACTATTACAGTGTCTATCCCAGGTAGCCAAGATAGAAAAGTAGGGTATCCGGTTGGCGCAATTACATGGACAAAATGGCCCTGCGCCCTTAAGAATAAAGCCAAAGCTAAGGAAGTCCCAAGTGCATCGCCGTCAGGCCTAGCATGCATGACTACGGCAACCTGCTTAGGGCTAGCTAAGTGCTTTTTTAGAATAGATATATCGTACATATACAAGAAATCTAATAAAAATTTATGATATGGAAAAATTAATTTGCTTATAACCACATGTTTATTAAAAGCATAATGGCTAAAGCAATAAATAACACCTACTTAAGCAGGATAGCTATCAGGAGATAGCTACGCACCGTAGGTGTTATGACCATTGGTTCAATTTTAAAATTAACCTGGCTAGATTGGATTATTCCATGTCAATTCGGTTTTATTAAAGTAGCAATGGTAGAGCATGGCTATGAAAAACAAACTAGCTTATTCAACTTTATACCTTTCATCGGTAACCTGTGCCAACTCCTCCATAGCACTACCTATGTAATAGGGTTGCATCGCCCGCTCTATCTCTCTCATTTGATCATTAGACTTTTCTGGTGTGGCTGCGCAATCTTTACTTTTTACAGAAGCAATAAAGATACCTTTCTCATCAATAATCGGATCACTCATAACATTTAACTTTAAACCAAAACATTTTCCTACAAAAGTTTTGGCCCGCTTAAGGTGGGGAAGATCATTGTCTAAAAAGCGCAACGCTTCTACCGATTGTATGGCTGCACCCTCACCATACTGTTCTGCAATACCTTGCAACGTAGTAGCTTCAATTTGTTTAAGCTTATCTAAAATTATTTTGGCTTTTTCTTCATGAAGCACTTTCTGATATACTTTTCGGAAAACAGCATCTAAAGGCAACAAGTCACCTGCTTTTACTTGATCTACCATAACAGCCAATAGATAGGCATCCCCCAAATCAAAAAGCGGAGAAGCCTTACCTACAGTAGCTTCATTATACAACCAGCGGACTACCTTTCGAGCAGATGTATGGGCACCGATAGAAACATCAGATGGAGCAACGGTCTCTTTTTGGATGGTTAAATGGGCATTAGCAGCCAATTGCTCAAAGTCAACGGATTTTTTTACTGAACTTGTCAGATCTTGTATTTTCTTAAGATGGTTATTGCGCGTATGGCCACCTACGATAGGTTTTTTCTCAATGGAGGCAATTTCATAATTGCCTTTCTCTGCTTTAACCAGCTTATACAAGGTATGAAAGGAATCATTGACCACAGGCCCTACCACCATACCCTCCTTTAGTGTATGCTTTATGGCTGTAAAGGCATCAGGTAATGTATCAGCTGTACAGACCAAACGGGTAGCTGAAAGCGTGCCATCTGTATGCGTTTTAGCAAAAGCATAGGGGTCCGGTGAAGTGGAAAATTGCACAACAAGTGTGCTTAACTCTTTTTGAAAATCAGCATTATCTTTTTCATCTGGTTCAATAGGAAAAACAATATAATGGATGGTTCTGCTTTCGGATAAAGCGGTATAGTGGTTTTTATGCGCAGCCATATAATCTCGCAATTGCTGATTGGTCAGTGGCACCAAATCATCTTTAACCGAACTAAAAGGAATGTAAAGATAATCAACACTACAAAGCAGTCGAGCATGCTGTGCAGCTTGCTCCACCTCTGATGCGGTAGTAAAGTAACTTTGTACCATCAATTGGTGTAACTTTTTTTGGGCCCTTTTTAGGGCAAACCCTTTTTCAACCTCACACCACCATGCTTGTTCATCTTTAGATAAATTACTCAGATAGGTTAATAATTTTTGCTTATCAAATGCAGCTGTTTCAGGATCCTTAAAAGCCGCTACAAGTTCCGGATCAATATGTTCACCCTGGACCAAATCGACCAATTCTTGGGTACCTACGGAAAGACCAGCTTGCTCTATTTCTTTCATATAAAGCATGCACTGAATCAACTGATGCCAGGCATGGTCCTTGACACGCATCTGATCCTCTGCTGTTGGCTGCCTGCCTTGGCTGGCCCAATTACGATAGATGGTTTCATACGCTTTATGGTAATCCATATAGCTGATTTTTGAACCAAAAAGCTTGCCAATTTGACCTTTGCTACTAAAAAGATAAGGAATCACACGGGCCAACCCATCCCCCAAAAACATGATGACCAAAAAGGAAACCACCATAACTACAAAAGTATTGCCCGTCTTTCTAATATTTCTAAGAATTGCCATGTATATAAACCATTTAAATGTAGACCCTCGCCACAAAAATTATACCCAATACCACTGCGAATTTACCGCCTAATACAATAGAATCAAAATAGGCGCAACATCACTGCTTCCGTAAAGCGCATTTCACAAGCAGCCTATGATAAGATAACGGCTACCTCAATAGCCCTTTGCGCTGCAACACAGTTGTAAAAAACTTGATCTCATTGTCTCCATGAAAGATTTTAAATGGAAGATAAAAAAACTGAACCTTAGATAATACCAATAGAAAATATCCTTTTTTCTTGTAAGCCTTTTGAATATCTACCCACGATATAGGCATCGCTTGTTTTGTGTTGATCTGCACCAGCAGATGTTGGTTGTTGATTTCATAAGCAACCCGTTCAAACATAGGGCGGCTGTTCTCTAGCTTGGTAAGTCCATAAAATTGAATCACCCAAAAAATTAGATAACAGATAAACCCTATTATACCCACCAATAGCAACCAAATCGTTTTTATAAAAAAGATGCTACTCATAAAAAGTGCAAGCAGAGGAAAAATCCACCATTGCATGCGCAAAATATTTTGTATACCCAATTTTATATAAAGACCGCTCGATATTTTATATTTTCTTGTTTTGACAATCATAATGTTCAAATAATAACTAAAAAAGAGCGTTGCATAATCTAACTGACCAGGTTATGCTTTTTTACAGTAAAATACTGGACGAATATAGTGATTTTACCCATAACTTAAGTATATTACCTGCGCTTACTACGGTAAGGATTACCATAAAACTTTAAAATCTATGTTTACTACGTTATCATTATTGTGCCATACCGCTGCCATCTCTAGCCTATCAAATGGAATCCAACATAGTACACCCATAGAGAGCAGCAGCATAGCACCTCCATTCTGGCTGGCCATGCCTTTTGTGGCTTTGTTATTGATGATTGCTACAGGTCCACTTTTTTTCGCTGATTTTTGGCATAAGCATTACCCCAAGATAGCGATATTATTGGCTACTTCCGTTATGGCTTACTACTGTATCGTTCTAGGAAACAAAATTAAGCCTGTAGAAGCAGCAGCGGAATATATACAATTTATGGCTTTGATTACGGCTTTGTATATCGCAACTGGCGGTATTGCCATTAAAGTCGATGCCCACGCTACCCCACTAGCCAATATGATTTTACTCTTTGTAGGCGCTTTATTGGCTAATTTAATAGGCACAACGGGTGCTTCTATGCTTTTTATACGGCCTTATTTAGGGTTAAATAAAGAGCGAATTAAAGTCTACCATATTGTTTTCTTTATCTTTATAGTTAGCAACATAGGAGGCGCATTAACCCCTATTGGGGATCCACCTTTGTTTCTAGGGTTTCTCAAAGGCGTACCATTTGAATGGACTTTAATACATAATAGCCTGCCTTGGTTCGTAGCGCTTTTGATGCTACTGTTTATTTTTTACTGTTTTGAGAGAAACAATAGACCTCTTTCAAAGGCGGTGGTGGATGATGGCTCAGGTATAGTTTCTATTTCAGGCAGTAAAAATTTCATTTGGTTGGTTATCATTATTGGTGCGGTATTCCTAGATCCAACCATTTTCCCTTGGTTGCCTACTATTGATTACCATGGCCATACCATCTCTTTTGTGCGTGAGTTGCTGATGTTAAGCGTAGCCACACTTGCCTATTACAGTTCCAACAAAACAATACTGATATCGAATGGATTTAGTTTTGCACCTTTAAATGAAGTCTGTTTAATCTTTATAGGTATTTTCGGCACCATGATTCCTGCACTTGAACTCATTGGTAGGTTTGCTGCATCTGAAATGGGCCAACAATTGATTACACCAACTACTTTATACTGGGGAACAGGTCTTTTTTCCTCTGTTTTGGATAATGCACCTACTTATCTAAATTTTGTAGCAGCCAGTATGGCTGCACAAGGCGCAGATATTGAAGTGGTAGCCAATGTGCAAGCATATGCAACAGGCGCCATCTACCCTGACTCAGTTGTGCGATTAAATGCGATTGCCTTAGCTTCCGTTTTTTTTGGTGCTATGACCTATATTGGAAATGGTCCTAACTTTATGGTTAAAGCTATTGCAGAACAAGCAGGTATCACCATGCCTTCTTTCGGCCACTATATTTTTCGGTTTTCTATGCCTATTTTACTTCCACTCCTTTTTATGATTTGGGTACTTTTCTTTGCATCCTAAACCAATATAAGATTCTGATAGCAGTATACATTCATTGAAATGGGTCAAATAGTAAGCAGCGTAGTGGCTTTGTTTTTAACGATGGGGCTATGCTTCTCTCTACTATTGGTGGAAAAAAAGCAGACTACTTTGGTCTGCAAAGATATAGCAGTCACCATCCAAGATTACCCCGAACAATCTTTTATAACCCCCCAAGCAATCGTTGCTTTATTGCAATCAACCCATAAGATCTCCTTACACAAAACGCTACTCAATACTGTTAACACCTATGCCATACAACATCAACTTACCAACCACCCGCTTATAAAAAATGCATTGGTCTATAAAACTTGGAACGGAACCGTAAAAATCTGCTTAAAAACCAGATGTTTTATTGCCCGCATCATTAGCCCCCTTCCGCAACCTATTGGCATCGAGTTGCAAAAGAGCTCTATTGACTTAATGGAAACAAATGGTTATCAGATATATTTGGATAAAAAAGGGGCCGTGATAGATCTGAAAGATCCACCCCTGCTTCGGTTGCTTGTTGTAACGGGTCAAAATATAGCCATAGAAAACAACAAGTTACGCGACAAGCGATTATTGGCATTATTAGGCTACATCTATAAAGATTCTTTTTGGAGGCGGCAAATTACCAGTTTACAGGTAACAGCGAATGGTAAAATTATAATGGGTACCCAAGTAGGCGGACACCAAATAGAGTTTGGCACAGCAGAAAACATAGAGGAAAAGTTTGAAAAGCTCCAGCTTTTCTATAGCCAGGTTATTCCTTATAAAGGCTGGGAGGCTTATCATCGTGTAAATGTAGCATTTAAAGATCAGTTGATTTGTGAATAAAAAACACCTTAAAAAAGCGTAGGCAACCGGGTCTGTTTCGGTAACCTTTCTGCCAATAGAGCAGACCATGGTGCTATTTTAAAAGTTTTTCGGCGTGCAGTGGCGCCACTTATTAAGGTAATATTGCTTTGGGCTATATCCAACCTTTTAGCCAATAATGCAACAATCGCTTTATTGGCTTTACCCCCTTCAGGAGGCGCCATAATACGAAGCTGCAATCTATATTTTTCCCCTTCCTCTATCCAGTGTTCAATTTGATCCCGATGACTTCTAGGTTTTGCATAAATATGCAAAAAATATACGGCGTGATGAGCGGCACTCATTTGGTTTTAGTTTTATTTTAGATGCATGCATTTTGATATGATATTAATTTTTATTATTATGAAAAATTTAAATTTAATACTAATAAAAAATTATTGAACAACCCGCTGCTCGCATGCAGTTTTAATATAACACTACGTTAATAACTATGAAAATAAAAAGTAACTTTTTGCTAGCCTTGAGTGCTATATCTTTATCATGTACTAATCTAATGCAACCTACTATATTCAACATAGATGAATACGATTGGCAAAACGCTTATAACACTACTGTGGATAGTCAAGCGCTAATGGGACAAAACGGTGCATCAGATAAAAAACCTTGCCCTTACTGTATTGCAACACTCAATGCTTTAAAGGATTTGATAGAAAAATATTACGCAGACATTAAATATTATGAAGACATTAAATATTACGCAGACGTTATAAAAAACAAAATTGTAGGCTATGGTAGCCACCAGCCTATTGACAACTCTGGTTTACATTCAAAGCCATTCAGCCAACCATGGAGGGGGGCTACATCAAACAGCAACGAGATAGATAGTCCACTTGCATTGGCTACGTATATTGCCATTTCTTCCAATTTCCCTACAATTTTATTGGAATTTATATGCTTCCTTGAGCAGGCAGGTATAAAAATAGATCTAAATGCCAAAACGCTATTTGGGAGGTCTGCATTTCATTATGCAATAGCTTCTGGCCATAGAGCAACGCTAGGCATGCTGATGCATAAAGCGCCACTAGTGCATAATCAACAAGATCAAGTACTTGATTTTCCGGCTCTGTTCGACTACGCAATGAACCTTGGTAAGCAAGAGATAGCAGAAGATTTACTCGAGTATTTGGTAGGGCGGGCACAAGAGGCTCCACTGCAGCCCATCTATGGACAACATAAAGCTATACATTTTGTTGATCTATTAGACTACGCAATATACCTCAACAAAAAAGAAAGAGCAAAACACTTATTGCAGGACATAATCACACTGGTAAAACAGGGTCTGCTGACGCATCTCTATAGAGAGGGTAAAAACATAGATTATGTGGATCTATTAGACTACGCAATACGCCTTGGAAAGCAAGAGATAGCAGAAGATTTACTTGAAAATTTAATTAAAAACGATCCTATAAAAAATTTGCATCAACAAGATATACATGGGCAAACTACATTAATGCATATCGCTTACAGTATGTACCCTGGATTGAGTAAAATATTCAAGGCACTACTTATTAAAAATGCAGATATTACCATACAAGATAGGGATGGGCAAAACGTATTGATGCACCTATGCACAAGGCTTGGTTATACCTATGCTACAAATTATAACCCTAATAATAACAATCAGGCGCTATGCGACGATAAAAAAGAGATGCTAAAGTGGCTATTTAACCACAAGGATATACTAAAAATTATTGGTCATGTAGATAAAAATGGTAAAAATATACTAACATATGCCAATGATCTGCTCGATAAAATATCGAAAGTAGATCTATGGGGAGCAGCAGACATCCGAGACATATTCAACCTATTGCTGGATGTTGGATTTAATGCTTAGGCCTATAATAAATATTGGATCCTATCCTATTATTTTCTAAATTCGATTTGTGGTTTGTAGACTAACTATTAAAAAATTTAAGAACAATGAATGATTACATAAGAGATTATACGCACGCCAATCGGGCTATAGACAGTGGATTGCAGCGCTACATGGTTAAAATATATATGCATATGGCTTTTGGACTCTTGATTACGGCCTTTTCGGCAGCTGCGACCTTTACTTTTCCCCATTTAACCAATTTGCTTTTTAAACTCGACCCGTGGGGGAATATTATAGGGCGTACTACCTTGGGTTATGTGGTTATGTTTGCGCCATTTTGCATTGCTATGTATTTATCCGGTAACTTTGTAAGGGCAACATTTGCCCGCTCTCGTCTTCTTTTGGCATTGTATGCTGCGCTTATAGGCATATCGCTGACTGAATTGGCTTTTTTTTATACGGCTGAATCGCTACATAAGACTTTTCTAATAACCGCTTTTACCTTTGGGGCCATGAGTCTGTATGGTTACATGACCAACCGGGATTTAAGCTCTGTTGGCTCTTTTTGTATGATGGCCATTTGGGGGCTTATTATAAGCGCTGTAGTAAATATTTTTCTTCAGAGTTCTGCGATTTATTTTGTAACCAGTTTTATAGGCGTAGCCGTTTTTATTGCTTTTGTAGCATACAACACCCAAAAATTAAAAAATATCTATTATGAGCTACAAGATACGGCTTTAGTAGAGAAAGCGGCGATTATGGGCGCATTCTCGCTTTATCTTAACTTCTTAAATCTTTTTTTATATCTATTGCGTTTTTTAGGAGAGCAAAAAAGAAGAGATTAAGGCCTATCTTAAGTGATAGGCTAGTCCTCTAAGGAGCCCCAATATAGTGCCATCTATAGCCTGCCGTTTACGGGCCTTTTGGCATGGTTTTTATCGTGTTATAGTTCAGTGCCTAAATAAACATTCATAAAATAGCTAGCGGTAGCGCTAGCTATTTTAATTTCTACTTTGTAGTAGCCTCATAATTTTTATAAATTGCCCCCTACACTTTTTAGCAAGGGATAATGTATATCGATCAGATGTGTAGCTGATAAGCCCTATCCCGTTTTACGGGCCACCTGGTTTTATACAAAATACAATACCGTTCACAATAAATAAGGTGATTAGAACCCTGGCATGCATCTATTTTCTTGAATGATTGGCGCAAAAATTGTGCATAGCATCGCAATAAGGTTTTAAAATAGCTGAAAAAGAAGTCATACA